>JAQCND010000513.1 GCA_028274765.1 Bradymonadaceae bacterium | reverse complement strand
CCACTCGCGGCCGGGATGCTTTCGGCGTGCTTCGTCGGGACGTCGCGTGCCGCAGCGAACGTCGTAACCAGTTTCGATGAGCGCGGGATACAGCGCCGAGCCGACAAATCCCGTCGCCCCGGTGAGAAAGACGGTCGTCGATGAGGACTCATTCATGGTGACATGCTCCTGTCGTCCAGTGATATCGGTCGCAATGTCGAAGAGAATTCGGTCTCGATTACGTGAGGTGTACCATCAATAGGATTCAATCAACCCGTGGAGCGTTCCGCAATGATCCCGAGATTCGGGGATTCGTCTCGACAGCCAGAGGGGCCGGATTCACTCGGCGAGCACGATAGCCAACGCCGTTGCACCGATGACGACGACCGGAATCGTAAAGACATTGACCACCGGGACCCCGAAGAGAAGACTGGCGCCCAGCCCGAAGCCCAGCGAGAGAGCTCGATGCTGATCGAGCAATTCGAACTTCTCGCGAAGGTCGTGCCCGCGTCGATCGAGGGGAGCATCCGTGTATTCCAGCGTCAAAAAGAGAGCACTCACACCCATGCCCAGGATGGTGGCGGCGACCGATCCCAGAAGCGGGATGACATGGATCAGAAGCACCGGCACCATGACGAGGACGTAGCTGACCAGAACGACGACACTCGAGACCACCGCGCGCACGACGCTCCGAATCAGCGATTCGTCGCGCCTCGGGATCTGGTCGCCTTCGATCAGCATGGATTCGCTCGCCTCGGAGAGGGCGTCGACAAAGGGACTCGCGGCAATCCCGCCCACGAGTAACGCCACCAAATACGAGAGGACGAAGGTCAACACGACGACGAGTGTCACCACCACGTACCAGAGGATCTGGCCGTACCACGCCGACCATGTATCCAGTTGGGGCCAGAAATAGTCGACGATCGACGGCGTGTACCAGACGAGTCCGAGTGCCACCATGACGAAGATCACGAGATTGATGAGGGCCGGCGCCAGCGCGTAGAGCCAGAGACGGGGGGTCTGCATCAGGAGACGCGCCGAACGAATAGGCAACAGCAAGCCCTCTCCAACTCGATGGAGCGTCGATCGATCGCGAACGCCGCGCAGATTCTCGATCAGTTGGCGTCCAGCGTCACTTGGCTCGGTGTCGACGTCACTGGTCTCGGACATACGTCTCGTATCGATCGAGTCGAAGGTGAATGGACGATTCGATGGATGCGATAGAACATCGGCCGGCCAACGTTCGTCCTACCACATGGCGGGACGAGGACACGTTCACGAACGGCTCGGACCGGCGACACCCTCGAGGCCGTTCGGTCATGACAACGATTTGGCGTCGAGGGAGAATCATTCCGACCTCGCTCCACCGTTCCTCGAAACGGGCCCTCTCTCTGCCTCTCAGCTGAGCCCCTCGACGCGACATGCTAGATAAAAAACACATCGAGAGGGAGAAACCTCGACTTGCGCTCCTCCTTCGTCCACCGCGTGATGCGCCCCGTGGCGAGCCCCGAAAGACGTCGATTCGCGGGTCACATCGTGGGCTCTCCTCTCCCCGGGTATCGGGAATGAACCTTGTGTTACTCCCTGTTTCGCCCTAACGCACGGGCTGCCTGTTGCCGATACTTACGTCTCACGCTCCCTCCGGTCAAATTCATGTCCAGCTTGTCGACGGTCAGTACGTCGCATCGTCTTCCCGTCTCCTGTCTCGCCGTGGTCGTCCTGGGGATCGCCGTCGCCTGGTTCCAGCCAGCGACCAGCGCAGCCGCCGAGACGTCGACCGAGGTCCGGGCCGCAGCAACCCCGAACGAGC
>JAQCND010000506.1 GCA_028274765.1 Bradymonadaceae bacterium | reverse complement strand
GGTAGATGTTTTCGAGCTCTTTGATTTCGACCGGGTCGGTCCCATCGTCATCGTCGGGCACGAGCACCCCTTCGGCCAGCGTCTCGTGGAAGCCGAGCCCGATGCGCGTCGTCAGAGTAACGGCCTCGCGCCGAAACGGCTTGGCGAAGACGCCTCCCGCCTGCTGGAGCGAAGTGGGCGCGAAGGGATCCGATAATCGAAGCGTCGTGAGCCCCCGGCGCGTATCGGTGCCATCATCGGTCCGGGCGATCTCGTAACTCTGGGGCTGAGCCGTCACCTGGCGAGTCGCGAAGAGATTGGTCTCCAGACTCGCCCGTCCAAATCCACCCGCCCAGTCCAGGAAAAAATAGTGGTAGAGGCTCTGAAGAGAGACCTCGTCGTTATTCTTGACAAATTGCCCGATATTGGGCGTCCGCGCCCAACTTTCGTTGACTCGCAGCGTGTTGTCGAGATCGTGGGGGCCCGACAGGTAGTAGAGACCTCCACGGGCCTCGAGCCCGAAGAGGGCCGAAAACCCGTCGACCTGTCCGACGACGTCGTCATTCGAGTTCAGATTGACATTGGCCCCGAGCGACAGCGTACTGTCCCATCCTTCGACATACTGGGTTCCCTCTCTCGCCGGGGACTCGTCTGGCAACGCATCGCTCGAAGCGCCGTTCGTCTGGGCCGCCAGGGGCTTCACCATCACCAGAAGCCATCCAACCACGAGCGCCAGCTTTTCACCCCGATGTCTCATCGCATACCTCCCCCATCATCCATCCATCTCGATTGCATCGCTTCATTTTTCGTGCAGGTCGTGTCGAATAGCCTCTTCTCAGACGGGTCTCAACCACCACTCCACCCGGAAATAGAGCAGTCGCATTAGAGGTACAAGCAACATGTTGACGGCCCGACCTCCTTTACGTCACCTCATTCCTCGCCATTAGACATCGCTGACGCGACATGCCAGCCAGGATGCTCACGTCACGGATGCACGGGCATGTTACGGACATATCAAGGCGCTCTGGAGAACCATTGTCGAGTATCCATGTGGAGTGACGCCCTCGGAGCGCCCATGTTGGATCGGCCCACAATCGCGATGGCTTCAGTCTTGGGCAATGACTCTGCGTCCTGACATACTGACCCCAACGCTCGGGAGACGCCGAGATGAGTTTGCACCTCGTCGCCGCTATCCCTACATCTCTCGGGCGAGCCATCTCTCCTCCGAGAGGGAGTACTCACTCGTCACTCGACTCGAGACATGTGAGATCGATATGCAAGATGTCGACGACCTCGTCGAGGATTCGCTGACGATGCTCGACGACGAGGAGATCGAATCCGAGTTGTTTCGGAGCGTCGCGGCTCGTCTCTACGACTTCCAGTCGCACTACGAGACGACCCCGACCTATTTTCGCCTCATGGAGACCCTCCTCGAGCATGATTATTTTCTGGAACTCCCCCTCGAGGCCCATCCCGATTACGAGGCGCACGCCGACGATTTTGACGACCACGAGGCCGGGCGAGTTGTGCCGATCTTTCGCGATCCCGGGGCCGACTGGGATGCTGACGACAATCCGGTGGCCGGTTACCTCTGCAACGATCAGCTCTATGTCGAGGTGGGATCGCCTCTTTGTCAACGCATCGTCGGGTCGGGAGAGATCGCCGAGGCGACACTTCCCGCGATCGAGGACATCCCCTTCTATCGGGCGGTCTCGACCGTCTGTCGAATGGCCGACCGCCAGGGAAACGACGAGCTCCTCCTGCGGTGGTACACGACACTCGGGTTCCATCTGGCGATGAACGTCGAGCGCGACTCTCAGGCCCTGCTCGACGAACTTCGAGGGGACTCGGACGTCCAGCGCCTCCGAGAAATCGCCGGCACGATCGACGACTTCGAGATGCGCGTCGCCCATCCCGAGGTCGAGGCCGAGGCGCCTCCTCCGGAGCTGCGTCAGGCACATCCCGTCCTACAATGGTGGTACGAAGCCGTTTGATCGGGGCATACATCTCGCTCACCCTCTCGATGAGATATTGGAAGCCGAACCGGCTGGATCAAACTGGCCGTCGCATCAGCCGCGGCCGCAGCTCCGTTCGAGTGTGTTGGAACGAGCTTTAAACATCCCTTGCGAAAGCGAGTGCTCGACGGACGAACTCATCTCTCGATCGAGGGCCGTCCGCGGAGAATGCGATCGCTGATCGTCTGCACTCGCCTCTGCTTGTCCAGGCTCGTAAAAAGCGTCCCCCACGCCTCGTAGAGCATCGTCGCCCCCGTCTGGGAGTAGCGGCACACCGTATCGAGGAGGGGACTGGCTCCGTAACCGTCGTAGATGGCTCGAAGGGCCGATTCCGCCGTTTCGTCCCAGGCGCGTCCGTCGGCCTCGGAGGCATGATGTTTGGCCAGACGCGCCGCCTGCTGAAGAGCGAAGTACCGAAGATCGAAGGCCCGACGCTGGGACGAAGTTAGATGCGGTTTGTAGACAGCCTCGAAGTCGACAAAGGCAATGGAGGCCTCGGGAGACGAGCCCTCTTCGACCAGAATGTTGCCCGCTCCGGGCTCGCCGTGGCAGGTCTCGGCCTCGTGAATACGTCGGAGTGCGGTGGCGGCTTCGGCATAGAGAACGAGAAGATCGTCGACGGTCCGCTCATGCCGTCGAGTGAGCTCGGCCAGCGAGGACCAGTTCTCGAGATATTCGAGAGCGAGCACTTTGGGATTGTCGATGCGGTGGAGGCGAGGGACTCGAACGCCCGCCTCGAGTAGTTCACGCGTCCTGCGTCGATGATGACGCACGCGAGCCTCCATCGTCAGCGGGAGCCAACGCGAATCGTGGGCGAGTGCCATCTGTGCCAGGTTTGCCCCGAACGATTCCAGCATCGCCAGCGCGGGCCACGTCTTGAGGAGCACCGATTCGCCTGCCACCTCGACGTGCCGGAGGATACCGCTCCATCCACCACTCCGATCGGTCGCTCGACCGTGGCTATCTTCGATGGGAGCCCGGCAGAGCAGCTTGAAACGCCATCGAACGTCGCGCTCGAAGGCATCGGCGAGGTCGTCGAGCCGACCCTCCGAAGAGTCGCTGGATGTCAGTGTCTGAAAGAGTGTCGCCATCCCGTCGAACCGTTCGTCTGCTTCTATGATACGGATGCGAGGAGACGATAACCCATTTTTCGACATGTTGCACGGGTGCTTCGGAGCGCAATCACGATCCGTAGGGGACTCGTCACGGCTTCGCGTCTTGTGGAGCGCCTTTGTACATCTGTGAAGTGAGCGGCCTCGCGGGCCCGTCGCCGCATGACTCCCTGTCGGAAGAAGTGAAGCAATCCGTCCACTCGGAGCTGGATCCACGGCTGATGATGGCACTCGGAGCTTCATCTCCGAGGTCGTATCATTGTATCAGCATGCGTCTACCGCAGACGTAAGCCGGCCGGGAGCCGACGCTTCAGAGAGCTCCCACGATGCAGATTCCCGTCTTGGGGTGCCAGTCCTCTTGCTGGCCTGTCATATCAGTCGCTCTTCGTCGGGAGGAGTGGAGCGACCCGGCCGCAAATGTGTTATCGATACCTTCAATACAGTTGATAAGAGTTCCAAGGCTTCGAGTGCCCGGCCGCTGAGATCACCCTATCGACTACAGACATCTACTCGATCTCGACGAGCATCTCGGATGAGAGACGGGTGGCGGGGCGTCGGGCCCCCGGGGTAGCCTGACAGCTCGAAGCCCCCGACACTGAGGATTTGACGGGGCACGACCGTCAAAAGCCATCATGTTCTGGAGGCATTTGGGACGAGTCGACTTTTGACGATATGTTCGTTTGCACCATCGAGGTTGTCTCTACCGCCCCCGACCGATGAACGACGTCGCGACGCCCACCAACTCAAGCTCGATCGAACTCCACGACCTCGTCAAATCCTACGACGACGAGGTCGTCTTGAAGGGCATTGATCTAGATGTCGAAGCGGGCGAGTTTCTGGTGATCGTCGGGCCGTCGGGCTGTGGCAAATCGACGCTGTTGCGATGCGTCGCAGGGCTCGAGACCATCACCGAGGGGGATCTCTATATCGACGGTTCACGGTGCAACGACGTCCGGCCCAAAGACCGCGATCTGGCGATGGTCTTCCAGTCGTACGCTCTCTACCCGCACATGACCGTCGCCGACAACCTCGCCTTTTCGCTGACGGTGCGCGACATGCCCGACGACGAAATTGATCGTCGAGTCGAGCGAGCCGCCGAGCGGCTCGATATCGCCGAACTCGTCGATCGCCAACCCGATCAGCTCTCGGGCGGACAGCGCCAGCGCGTCGCTCTGGGTCGAGCGATCGTCCGCGCTCCCAAGGCCTTTCTGATGGACGAGCCCCTCTCGAATCTCGACGCGGCCCTGCGCTCTGAGATGCGGCTGGAACTGAAAAAACTCCACCGCGACCTCGAGGCCACCCTGCTGTATGTCACCCACGATCAGATCGAGGCCATGACGCTGGCCGATCGCATCGCCATTCTGAACGACGGCGAACTCCAGCAGGTGGGCACGCCTCGAAAGGTGTTCGACGAACCTGCCAACCAGTTCGTCGCCGGTTTCATCGGGAGTCCCTCGATGAATTTCCTGGAGGTTCGCTTCGAGCCATCGCGCCCCGCCGTGGTCGCCGACGACGTCGACCTGGCCCTGCCGGAGGTTGATGCCGACGTGGATATCGGCCGTGAGGTCGTCGCAGGCGTTCGGCCGAGCGCACTCGAACTCGGCAGCGAGGCTTCCGGAGCGATTCAGGGTCGAGTCGAGGTCGTCGAGCCCCTCGGGTCGGAATCGTATCTCCACTGTCGAGTCGGCGATCGCGAAGTGGTTGCCGAAGTGCCCACCGAACGCACGGCCGATCTCGAGCCGGGTGATGCGCTCGAGTGCCAGGTGAGGGCCGACGATGTTCACCTGTTCGACCCGTCGACGGGACGAGCCATCGAGCCCTATTGAGGAGGTGGACGTGACGCGGCCTCGTGGCTGGACATTTTGGGGGCTCGGCTTCCTCACCGTCATCTCGATTCTCGCATGGTCGACGCCCGCCGACGCCGAGACCGAACTCCGTCTGTGGCACAGCTATCGGGGCGCCGAACGCGATGCGCTCGAGCAGGTCGTCTCGAACTGGGCGTCTTCCCGGCCGGAGACGACGGTCGAGACGCTGGCCGTCCCGCACGAAGCGTACGCCCGCAAACTGACCGCCTCGATTCCTCGCGGACAGGGACCGGATCTCTTTATTCATGCCCACGATCGCCTCGGAGATTGGGCCGACTCCGGCCTGATCGCGCCGATCGATGGCGAGGATCAAACGCCCAATCTCGACCCCTTTCTGCCTTTTACCCGCGAGGCCCTTCGCTACGACGGCCAGACCTGGGGATGGCCGCTGGCCTTCAAGTCGATTGCCCTCTTTTACAACCGCGATCTCGTCGACGAACCGCCCGAGACGACCGACGAGATGATCGCCATCGGGCGTCGAGTCGCCGAGCGTCGTCCAGAGACGTACGGACTCGCCTATCAGGTCGATAGCTTCTACTACCACGCTCCGTGGTTGTTCGGATGCGGCGGAGGGTTCTTTACCTCCAAGGGCGAGGTGGAACTCGATCGGTCGGAGAACGCGCGAAGTCTGGCCTTTGCCGATTCGCTCCAAACGAAGGGGATCGTTCCCGAAGAGCCGACCTACGCCGTCGTCAAAAAGCTCTTCAACGGCGGCCAGGCCGCGATGACCCTCCAGGGGCCGTGGTTTCTCGGGAGCGTCGACGACTCGATCGACCTCGGCATTGCTCCCCTCCCGACGGTCAGCGAGACGGGTGAGCGAGCCCGGCCCTTCCTGACGGTCGACGCCGCCATCGTCTCCACCCGTACCGAATATCCGGGGACGGCGCGGCGATTAGCCCGTCATTTGGCAACTGGCGAGGCCGCTCGGACCCGGCTGAGGGTCGGGCGCCAACTGGTGGCACTCGCCTCCATCTACGAGGACGACGACGTCGAGCTATCCTCCGAACTCCGGGCCTTTCGCCAGCAGGCCGAGTACGCTCGTCCGATGCCGAACGCACCGATCATGCGTTCGGTGCCCGAGCCCTTCGCCCGGGCGCTTCGCAGCACTTTACGGGGCGATCTGACGCCTCAGCGAGCGGTCGAACGGGCTCAGCGCGACTTCGAGACCGTCACGCGCCCGCCCCCCGCTCGCCAAGATCCGACCGGTTACCTCATTGAACTGGGCGTCTTGCTGACCGCGGCGATCGGCTGGGTCGTCTACCGCGTGCGCCGGCGAGGAGGAATGGCGGCGCTCCGAGACGCGAAGACGGCCTACGGATATGTCGCGCCGGGGGCGGTGGCCCTCGTCGTGCTGGTCTTCGTGCCCTTCCTGGTCGGGACGGCGGTGGCCTTTTTTGCCCACGAGGGAGGCGAATTTACTTTCGTGGGGCTGTCGAACTTCCTCAGCATTCTGGCGAGCGCCGATTACCCGGTCACCGATCCCCTGTCGTTTTACTTCACGCTCGCGGTGACCGTGATGTGGACGGTGCTCAACGTCGCGCTCCACGTCGCGATCGGACTCGCCGTGGCGCTCGTGCTGCGCAACACCTGGATCAAGGGCCGGGGCATGTGGCGCATGCTACTGATCGTGCCGTGGGCGGTGCCGAACTACATCACGGCGCTGATCTGGAAGGGCATGTTCCACACTCAGTTCGGGGCCATCAACGGACTGCTCGAATGGCTGGGGCTCGAGCCGGTCCCGTGGTTTTCGAACTTCTGGACGGCGTTTGCCGCCAACGTCACCACCAACACCTGGCTCGGCTTTCCGTTCATGATGGTCGTCTCGCTCGGGGCACTCCAGGCGATCCCCGAAGAGCTCGAAGAGGCCGCTCGCATGGATGGTGCCGGCTGGTGGACCCGCTTCCGCCACGTCGTCTGGCCCCAGATCAAACCGGCGCTGGTGCCGGCGATCATCCTCGGGAGCGTCTGGACCTTCAACATGTTCAACATCATCTATCTGGTCTCCGAGGGCGCGCCCGGCGGCTCGACCGAGATCCTGATCTCCGAGGCCTACAAGTGGGCCTTCTCGCGCCAGGAACAGTATGGCTACGCCGCGGCGTACGCGACGCTGATCTTCATGGTGCTGGTGGCCTACTCGGGGCTGACCGAACGCTTCACCGGTCGACTGGAGGATATCGAGCAATGAACCAACCGCCGAACTGGGTCGTGGCGCTGGCGCACGCCGGGCTGGCGCTGTTTACGTTTGCCGTGCTCTATCCCGTCCTCTGGGTGGTCAAGATGGCGGTGACCCCCTCGCAAGCCTTCTCGCTGTCGGCCAATCCCCTGCCGGAGCCGTCGAACGTCTCGTTGGTCCACTTCCGTCGACTCTTCAGCGGCGAATGGGCCTCGAGCGCCGAGGTTTTGCCTCTGATGCCGGATGTTTTGAGCTTTCATCTCCCGGTCTTCGTCTGGCAGTTCGTCAACAGCACCATCATTGCCGGCGCGACCACCATCCTGGGCGTAGGACTGGCGACGACGTCGGCCTATGCCTTCTCGCGGTTTCGGTTTCCGGGACGAGAGTCCGGGATGCGGCTGCTTCTGGTCACGCAGATGTTTCCCGGCGTGGTGATGACGATCCCGCTGTACATCATTCTTCAGAAACTCCAGCTGCTGGACTCGCTGACCGGCATGGCGCTCGTGTATTCGACGACCGCCGTCCCCTTCTGTGTCTGGATGCTCAAGGGGTATTTCGACACCATCCCCGAGGAGCTCGAGGAGGCGGCGATCATGGACGGAATGGATCAGTTCTCGATCTTCACGAAGATCGTCCTCCCGCTGGCCAAACCGGGCATCGTCGTCACGGCTCTGTTTTCGTTCATGACGGCCTGGAACGAGTTCATTCTGGCGGCGACGTTCCTGTCGAAGGAGACGACCTACAC
>JAQCND010000502.1 GCA_028274765.1 Bradymonadaceae bacterium | reverse complement strand
TCACTCGTCGGGACATCGTGCAAGCTCCTGACGCTCGGCTGAGCGTGCTATCGCTCCTCTCGGTTCAGAGAGGTTGATACGTCATGGAACCATCGACTCGATCGCCTTCTCCCTTGATTCTTAACTCCTCGAGGCGGACTTCAACCTCTCTTTGTCTGGTGGAGGTTGAAGGCAGTCGAATCCGAGCGAGTAGCATGGACATACAAAGTACTGATGACGCCACGTTTCACCATATCTTCCCAACGTGGGGAGGCGAAGTGCTCAGAATTATCTTCGCACTCGACCCGAAGATTTGCTGTAAGTAACCATACTTTGCATATGAGCATACGAGAGGTCGGTTCCCATCCGTTTTGCTATCTCGAAAGAGACAGTTCAACGGCACTTCTGAATATTGTATTCGCGATAGTACCGACACGCGGTGCCGGAACCAACAACCCTCTCGTCCTTACAGTTGGTCCACAGCTCTCGCTGACCACATCCCGCTAAGGAATCGTCCCACCCATCGTGCTGGTTGCACCCTGCGTCTCCCGGGCATGAACCGGAGACGTTCGTCCATTTCTTTTCCTCGCCGTTCTTGCAGTTGTAATCCCATTTCGTCTGACCGTTTTCGTTGTATCCGTTCTCGAAATAACTCGATTGATCCGGGTTGACTGTCTCGGCTTTCGTGTTGCTGGGATTGGCATCGAAGCAATCGCTCCCCGAATCGACGTCCGAAGGGGGACTATCATCCCCGTACCCGTCGCCATCTCGATCCTTGTAACATCCCGAATTCATCTCTTTAGTCCCCTTGTCTGGATTCGTATACTTCGATGAATCGTCGCAGTCGGGCCCCTTGATCCCCTTGGAGCTCGGGTAATCGTCGCATGTGCCGTACCAACCATCGTTGTCGCCGTCGTCGCACGTCTGACACGTAGTCCAGATGTAATCCTTGCTGTCATTGCAGTCGGTTCCCACGAGGATCGGAGTCGAGGCACTCTCGTCGCCGTAGCCGTCGCCGTCGGCGTCGCGGTAGCATCCATCGTTGGCTTCGTTGGGCGCGGCGCCGGGGTAGGTATCGGCATCGCTATCGTCACAATCGGTACCGGCAATACTGGGCGGGAGCCCGACCTTGTCGCCGTACCCATCCTGGTCGACGTCCTTGCGGCACTTGTCGGGTTGAAATTGCTCCTTCTCAGCCGCTCCGGGGTAGGCGTGCTTCTCCGAATCGAGACAATCGGTGCCCTGAGCGACCCCCGATGGCGGTGAGATGTCCCCGTAGCCATCGCCATCCTGGTCCTCGTAACACTTGCCGGGATCGGATTCCTTGCTGCCCTCGCCGGGATTGATGTCGGCGTCGCTGTCGTCGCAGTCCGGCCCCTTGATGTTCTGATAGCGATTGCACGTCTCGTAATATCCATCGTTGTCGTTGTCCTTGCAGGTCGAGCACGTGTCCCAGGTATTCGGGTCGCTGTCGTCGCAGTCCTGTTTGTTGTCGACAACCTTCGGATAGACACTCACCTGTTCGCACGTGGACTTGACGGTCTCCTTGTTGGGCGCCCCGCGTCCATCGCCGTCGTCGTCGCGGTACCACGTCTGCGAGCAGTCAATGGTGACCGAGATGGTTTTGGTCGTCGTCTGGCCTCGAGAATCGGTCACCCGTGCGACGATCGTCTGTGTGCCCTGTTCGCTCTGATCCGGCCGCCACAACTTGCTCGAGGCGTAGGCGTCGAAGGAGCGGTTGGCGAATTGGACCTCCGTGCTCGTCAGCTGGATGTCGTCTCCGGTCTGCAGGTCGATCGAGAAGGCCTGCGTCAGCGTCTCGCCATCCGAAGGCGACTGGATGGTGACGTTGGGGGTCCGATCGAGGACGAACGTCCCCTGTACCGTGGTCTGCAATCCGGCCGCATCCTCGGCGATCATCTCCACGTCGTGTTTACCCTTGCCCAGATCCTTGTACCCCGTGGGCAGCTTCTTGCGATACGTGTCGTTGCTGGTGTTGGATAGGTCGTATGTCTTCGACGACGACGTTCCGGGATCGACGACAGCCTCGATGCGCTGGAGCGAAGTATTGTCGGAGGCGGTCGCCTCGAGGGGCACGGCGCCGTGGTAGAGTGTCTGGCTCTCGGCGACGGGGGTTTCGAGCGTCAGGGACGGCGCCGTGTTGTCGACGACGACGTCGACCGTGTCGGTGTAGATCCTCGAGCTGTTCTGGGGCGAAGCGATGATCTTCAGCGTTTGTGGTCCCTCGTCCGAGACCGTCGTCTGCCAGGTCGGCTCGTAAGGCGAGGTGGTGTCGACGTCCTGGTTGCTGCCGGCCGCCGCTAGCGCGACGTTGTCGAGGGTCAGCCCCGGACGCACCTCGACCTCGACGACGATGTTCCCCGAGAGCACGGCGCCACTCGTGGGCGATACGATGTCGACGGCCGGAGAGGACGAGGCATCGGCGTCGCCGCTCGTGCCATCCGAGCGTTCGGTGTCGGCATTCGTGCCATCTGAGCTCGTGCCATCGTGGGGGCTGGTATCTCCATCTCGAGGCATCACGTCTCTCGATTCGCCGTCTCCGTCCCCAGACGAGGCGTCGGCATCGTCTCCCGTCCCGTCGCGAGCGACATCGGCCTGAACGTCGTCCCGGGCATCTCGGGTATCGCGAGGCGTCGAACTATCAGCTCGTCCGTCCTCCAGGATGTCGGCTGCGGCATCGCGAGCCTCGTCCGACGCTCCGTCGGCGGCGTCTCGGGCCGAGACGTCTCGATCGCCTCCCGAGTCGACCTCGACATCCGACACGGCCGTATCAGAGCCGCTCGGCACGCTCGAGGCGGGCTGGCACGTCCCCTCGCGGCAGACTTCTCCCTGGAAGCAATCCTGGTTGGTTTTGCAGCTCGATCCCGAGGGCAGAGAGTTGAAGCATCCGGACAGCGTCACCAGCAGCATACACGCGATGCCTGCCCATAATATGTATCGTAGAAGCGTGGATTCGTTCTGCATGGCTCTCGAATATGGCATGGAGTACAATGGATCGAGTAGAAAGAAAGTTCGAGATGGCGGCGTGGAAACATCTCGCTCGAACGCCACGTTCCACCCATCTTTCCCCCATGTTTACGACTGGTTGCCCCACGTCTGATCGACGAGGTAGACGATACCGGCCGTGATCAAAAGGCCCACGACCAGAGAGACCAGCCAAAACGGGACTTGGATCCATCCCCCGGGAGCCTGGAGCAATACGTATGCGTGCATCACCATCGTATCGACACGTTCGTTGGAGATGTACTGCCACCTCGCCGTTGTCGACGAGACGCCGATGCTCGAGCTCGCATGCGCCCGGCTCCGAGAGCATGGAACTTCGCCTCGTCTCGAGTCAAGTTTGGGGTCGATATGAGACGTCTCGAAGCCATCCGTTGTTCAGACACCCGCTATTTATTCAACGTAGCGTAGTTTTCACCCCCGATCATATCGGATGCTCGCGAACAGGAGAGTCGTCTCGCAGGGGACGAGTGCTCTCGTCTCACGACGTCGTCCTTCGATGCGAACGAGACGATTCCCTCTCCGGCTGCGAGGGCTCGACGCCTCTCTCCTCGTTGACACGTCGCCGGCCGTACACTAGCTCCAACCGCTGTCGACGAGATGGAATGAGTGAACTGTCACAACTGCACGAGGAGACCGAGCGATGCGCCTCTCGAGCCTGTTCATGCCGACTCGCAAAGAAGATCCGGCCGAGGCGGAGATCGCGAGCCACAAACTGCTCATCCGGGGCGGATACATCCGCATGGTGGCCCGGGGCATCTACAATTTCTTGCCTCTTGGCCAGCGGAGTCTCCGCAAAATCAAAACCATCATCCGCGAGGAGATGGATCAGGCCGGGGCTCAGGAGGTCCTCTTGCCGGGCGTTCAGCCATCGGACCTCTGGGAAGAGTCGGGGCGATGGGAGGAGTACGGACCGGAACTGCTCCGGTTCGAGGATCGCAAGGGAGGCGGATTCTGTCTGGGTCCGACCCACGAGGAAGTCATCACCGACATGGTTCGCGGGGAGGTCAACAGCTACAAACAGCTCCCCATGAACATCTATCAGATCCAGACGAAGTTCCGCGACGAACCGCGTCCTCGATTCGGGATCTTGCGAGCGCGCGAATTCATTATGAAGGATGCCTACTCGTTCGACGTCGACGAGGAGGCGGCGGCCGACAGCTACGACGAGATGTTCGACGCTTACAGTCGCATCTGCGACCGGCTCGGCTTCGACTGGCGCGCCGTCGAGGCCGACACCGGCGCCATCGGCGGCTCGCGTTCGCACGAGTTTCAGGTCATCACCGACACCGGCGAGGACGATCTCGTCAGTTGTCCGGACTGCGGATACGCCGCGAACATCGAGAAGGCCGACGTGCCGGCGACGTCTGTCGACACGGTCGAGCCCTCGGACGAGCTCGAACTCGAGACGGTCGAGACGCCGGATCAGACGACGATCGACGAGGTCAGCGACTTTCTCGACGTCGCACCCGAGCAGTGCATCAAGACCGTGATCGTCCTCGCCGACGACGAGCCGCTGGCCGTGCTGGTGCGGGGCGACCACGAGGTCAACGAGATCAAGGTTCGCGACTACCTCCGTGACGAGCTCGACCGGGACTTCACCCATCTCCATCTGGCGGGCGACCAGACGGTCCGCGAGGTCACCGGCGCGCCCGTCGGGTTCGCCGGACCGATTGGCCTCGACATGCCCATCCTCGCCGATCGTGCCATCCAGTCGATCACCGACGGTGTCGTCGGGGCCAATGACGCCAACGCCCATTACACGGGCATCGACTGGAGCCGCGACCTCGACGTCGAGGCCTTCGCCGATCTCCGCGAAGCTCGAGGCGGCGACCCCTGTCCCGAGTGCGGCGAGTCGCTGGAGACCAATCAGGGGATCGAGGTCGGACACGTCTTCTTTCTCGGGACCAAATACTCCGAGGCGCTCGGCGCCACCATCCAGGATGAACACGGCCAGCAGCGTCCGATGGTCATGGGCTGCTACGGGATCGGAGTCACCCGCATTCTCGCCGCCGTCGCCGAACAGAACCACGACGACGACGGTCTGATCTGGCCGATGCCAATCGCCCCTTTCGAGGTCACGATCCTGCCGCTTCAGATGCAGTCCGACGAGGTCGTCGAGACGGCCGAACAGCTCTACGACGACCTCCAGGAGGCCGGGGTCGACGTGCTGCTCGACGACCGCGACGAGGGCGTCGGGGCCAAATTCAAGGACGCCGATCTCATTGGCATCCCGCTCCGGATCGTCGTCGGCACTCGAGGCGTCGACAATGGCGAGCTCGAGTTCAAACTCCGATGGGAGGACGAACAGACCGACGTCGCCATCGACGAAGCTGCCGACCGCGCGATCGAAGTCGTCGAAAGGGAACGGTAATTCCCCCTCGAGCCTTGAAGTGTTTCATTCCTCGAGTCGACGTCACATTCGACGATATCGTCAACCATGCGAGTCGATATCTCCACGATGGACGCCGACTCAAACGCTCCAAGGCTCAAATGCTCCAAGGCTCATCCATGCAAGTATACGGCGTCCATCCCGTCGAAGAACTTCTCGAGGTCGCCCCCGAAGTCGTCGAGGCTCTTCATTACGACAGGCGAGGCATCGATCGCCTTCGCGATGTAATCCACGAGGCACGCGCCCTCGGGATTACGTGCTGGGAATCCGAATCCAACCAGCTCGACGGACTCGCCGAAGGGGGCAACCACCAGGGCGTTGTCGCCGAGACACATGGCTTCGAGTACACGCCCCTCGACGACATCATCGATGTTACCGAGGACCGATCGCAGGCCGGTGTGCTAATCCTCGATCAGGTCCAGGACCCGCGCAATCTCGGCGCCATGATCCGGAGCGCCGCCGCGATGGATTTCAACGGAGCCGTTTTGCCCAAAGATCGCGCCGCGGGCGTGACGCCGACCGTCGTGCGAACCTCCGCCGGTTGTGCATTTCGGCTGCCGATCGCTTGCGTGACGAACATTGCCCGGAGTATGGAGACCCTCAAGGAGGCTGGCTACTGGGCGGTCGGGACTCGCCAGGAGGCCTCGCCGGCCTGGGAGATCGATTTCGACATGAAGACGGCGCTGGTCATGGGGGGCGAACACGAGGGCATGCGCCGGCTGGTCGACGACACCTGCGATCTCCATGCTTCCATCCCGATGGCCCCGGGGATCGACAGCCTGAACGTCGCATCCGCCGCCTCCGTCTTGTTCTACGAGGTCAGACGCCAGTGGGATGCTCCCCAACCCTGAAACTGAGCGTACTTCTGGGGCTGACTGGGACGTAATGAGTCAAAAACCGACACAACCCGCTTGACAGACGGTAGCCCGCTATATATTAGTAGCGAAGTCCAAACGGGGCTCCCGAGTCGACAGGGTTCGACGATGGGCCGACCGACATGCTGGCGTAGCTCAACTGGTAGAGCAGCTGCTTTGTAAGCAGCAGGTTGCGGGTTCGAGTCCCACCGCCAGCTTGTACTCCCGACGTGGAGTCTCGGTCGAGGGAGTCTCACCACCAGACGGTGGGGTGCCAGAGTGGACAAATGGACCTGACTGTAAATCAGGCGCCGAGAGGCTTCGTAGGTTCGAATCCTACCCCCACCATACTGACGGCCAGGCTCGAAAGATAAGCTCTCTTCGAGAGTCGTGTTCGAGTCTGGGCTACGGCCCTTTGAGCGGGAGTAGCTCAGTTGGTAGAGCATCAGCCTTCCAAGCTGAGGGCCGCGGGTTCGAGTCCCGTCTCCCGCTCCTCGTGGATTTCTCGCCCGACGCATGCCCGACATCGGGTCCGTCGAGACGCGACATCCGCACAAAGCCGCCCCGAACGGGCGGTATCGAACGCGCCCTTGTAGCTCAGCGGTAGAGCACTTCCATGGTAAGGAAGGGGTCACCGGTTCAAATCCGGTCAAGGGCTCTGTCGACTCGCAGGCGTTCGGGGCCGAAGAGCCGAGGTGATTCGATCACCTCCCGTTGACTCGCTCGCTGATGCGAGTACTCGGAGGCCGCGGTCGCGGTCATCTGCGAGGAAACGATCCTCGCGCACTGCGATAGAACCATTGTCAACCCCCCCCTGCACGCAAGGAGAAGGACGTCATGGCCACAGACAAGTTCGAGCGGACAAAGCCACACATCAACATTGGAACGATCGGACATGTCGACCACGGCAAGACTACCCTGACGGCCGCGATGACACGCGTCCTCTCGGAGCGGGGACTGGCGACGAGCGAGGATTTCGAAGAGA
>JAQCND010000497.1 GCA_028274765.1 Bradymonadaceae bacterium | reverse complement strand
ATGCGTCCCTTCGGGCCCGAACTCTCGATGCGAGCGGGGTCGACGTCGTGTTCCTCGACGAGACGCCGAACCGCGGGACTCAACCCGGCACCGTCGCTCGAGGGGGCCTCCGGTTCGTCCGCCTCCTCGGTCGATTCCGCCTCGACGGGCGCCTCGTCGACCGCTTCAGCTGCTCCATCCTCCTCGGTATCGGGTTCGCCGCCGCCAGCTTCCGCCTCGGCTTCGGTATCGATCTCGGCGATGACGGCTCCGACGTCGACGGGATCGTCGACCTCGTAGTTGAGCGATGACAGCACCCCGGAGGCCGGAGCCGCGACATCGACGCTGATCTTGTCGGTGTCGAGCTCGGCGATTACCTCGTTTTCTTCGACGTAATCGCCCTCCGATTTGAGCCAGTTGGCGACAATTGCTTCGGTGACCGACTCGCCTACTTCGGGAACCTCAACGGAAACGGTCATGGGGCCTCGTCCTCGAGTGCTTCGACAATCAGAGATGAATGTTGCGCCATGTCAGATCCATACGGGGCCGGTCCGTTCGAAACGTCACATCAAACCGGCGCGTCGGAAGTGTATGGACTCACCACCGAAATGCAAGGGCACGGGGGAGGCGCTCGGGGCAATCGCACGAGGGTTTCGTCCACGCGAACGTGAGGTGGCTGACAGCCAGGGCGACAGCTCGACAGCGTCATCGAGAAGCCACCGTCCCTGTGTCATACGATCGATTTCCGGAGGCGACGACGTCGCTCTCGTGTTACGGACCGCTCGGAGCCGGAGTCACACGCCTCGACGTTGCAGAGCGCGACGGGTGCACAACGGGACATCGCCCGTCATTTTCGAGCTCGTTCGAACAGGCCGTATACGTAGGGCTGACGCACGCCGCTGGGCGTCAGGTGAACCTCCTGGCGCGTCTCGAGCAGCTCGAAGGCATCGCCGAGTACCTCGTCGAAATGCTCGGGATCGCGGCGCGCCACCGGGAGGCCGCTGCACTGGGCCGGTGCATCGATGGTGAAGGTGGCCAGGATGACGTGCCCCTCGTCGGCGAGAGCCTCGTCAAGGGTCTCGAGATAGGCGGTCCGGTCGCCGGGATCGGTCAAGAAATGAAAGACCGCTCGGTCGTGCCAGAGGTCGAAAGAATCCTCGTCTCCATCCCATTCGAGAAGGTCTCCCTGGCGCCAATCGATCGGCTCGGCCCGTTCGCCGAGGCGCTTTTGACTCTGTTCGAGTGCCGACGCCGAGAGGTCGAGGACGGTGATGTCCGTGAAATCGTGCTCCAGGAGGGCGTCGACCAGTTTCGAGCGACCGCCTCCCACGTCGATGATGCGGGCCTCCCGGTCGAGATCGAGCTGGTCGATCAGATCGAGCGAAATCGTCGGTGTGGACTGGTACCATCCGACTTCGTCGAAATCACGCTCGTCGTAGATCGCGTCCCAGTGAGCTTCGCGTTCAGCATCGGTCATGGCACTCTATCTCCTGTCTCGGGAGGAGTCGAATACACGCCTCGACACACACCTGCGCCCCTCGATTCGAGCCACGAGAGGCGCTCGAGGCGAGGGGCGCTCAATGGGGCAGAGACGGGGGACGAGGACTCAGTCGAGGTCGAAGGCGTCCTCGACGAGGTTTTTCTGTTCGAGCTTGTGGCTCTGTTTGGAGCCGGTGGCCGGGCTCGCCGACGGGACGCGCCCCACGTAGTCGGGGATGCGCGATTCGCCGAAGATGTCGGTGAAGCGCGTCGAGAGATGACGCCAGGGCCCCATGTTGCGGGGTTCCTCCTGGACCCAGACCCGCTCCACCTCCGAGCCGAAGGGCTCGAGAGCGCGTTCGAGCCCCGAGACGTGGAGCGGATAGAGCTGCTCGAGGCGAACGATCGCGACATTGTCGATGTCGTGTTCGCGGGCGTACTCCAGAAGGTCGTAGTAGACCTTGCCGGAGCACATCAGGACGCGCTCGACGTCGTCTGGCTCGATATGCTCGCGCTGTTCGGGGATGATCGGCTTGAACTGGGATTCCGAGAACGCCTCGAGCTCCGAGACCGCGTCTTTGTGGCGGATCAGGCTCTTGGGGGTCATGATGATCAGGGGCTTGCGCACTTCGGCGAGCATCTGACGCCGCAGCACGTGGAAGTACTGGGCCGGCGTCGTGAGGTTGCAGACGAACATGTTGTCTTCGGCACAGAGCTGCAGAAAACGCTCCAGCCGAGCGCTCGAGTGTTCGGGGCCCTGTCCCTCGTAGCCGTGGGGGAGCAGGACGGTCAACCCGCTGAGGCGATCCCACTTGTCCTCGCTCGAGCTGATAAACTGGTCGATGATGACCTGTGCGCTGTTGGCGAAGTCGCCGAACTGGGCCTCCCAGCAGACGAGGCGGTCGGGCGAGTCGAGGCTGTAGCCGTACTCGTAGCCGAGCACACCGGCTTCCGAGAGCGTACTGTTGTAGACTTCGTACGTCGCCTGATCGTCCGACAGGTTGCACGTCGGACAGTACGCTTCACCGGTGTCACTGTCGAACAATTTGGCGTGGCGATGACTGAAGGTCCCGCGCACCGAATCTTGACCGCTGATGCGCACTTCGAAATCTTCGGTCACCAGCGACGCCGTTGCCAGGGCTTCGGCAAACGACCAGTTGACCGGCTCGTCGCCCTCGGCCATCTCGGCCCGACTATCCAGCAGTCGTCCGATGGTGCGATGGGGCGTGAAGTCCTCGGGGACCTCCGAGAGCTGGTGTCCCAGCGTCTGGAGCCGATCGAGTTCGATCGAGGTGTCGAGGTGAGCGAGCGAGTCGACATCGCCCCCCTCGTAGGGCTGCCAGAGCCCGCTGAGCGAATCGATCTCTTGGACGAGCGGCGATTCATGGATGTCGTCGTAGACTTCACCGAAGGCCTCGAACTGCTCGTCCCAGATCTGATCTTTGAGGTCCTCTTCGATCGTCCCTTCGTCCGTCAACTGATCGGCGTAAATCTCGTGGGCTGGAGGCGTGTTGTCGACCTTCTCGTACATGACCGGCTGGGTGAAACGGGGCTCGTCGCCCTCGTTGTGTCCGTACTCCCGGTAGCAGACGAAGTCGATGATGACGTCCTCGTTGAACAATTGCCGGTAGCGAGAGGCCAGTTTGACGACCCGCACGCAAGCCTCCGGATCGGCGGCGTTGACGTGGAAGATCGGGACCTCGAGCATCTGCGCGACGTCCGTGGCGTAAGTCGTCGATCGTCCCTCGTCGGGCTCGGTTGTAAATCCGATCTGATTGTTGATGACGATGTGAATCGTTCCCCCGACCTGAAAGCCGTCGAGGCGAGCGAAGTTGAGGGACTCGGCGACGATCCCCTGTCCCGCGAATCCGGCATCGCCGTGCATCAACAGGGGAATGATGCGCTGGCGGGCGTTGGGGAGCCCGACGCGCTTCTGCTTGGAGCGGACGCGTCCCATCGCGACGGGATTGACGAACTCCAGGTGGCTGGGATTGAAACAGAGCGACAGGTGGAGCTCGTCGCCACTGCGGGTCTCGAAGTCACTCGAGTACCCCATGTGGTATTTGACGTCGCTGCTGCCGAGGAATTCTTCGGGTTCGGGGTCGACCTCGAACTCCGAGAACATCATCTCGGTCGGCTTGTCCATGATGTTGTGGAGGACGTTGAGCCGACCGCGGTGGGCCATCCCCAGAACGACTTCTTGGCCTCCCTGCTTGCCGAGCTCGTCGAGGAGGACGTGCAGCATCGGAATCAGCGAGTTCCCGCCCGTCAGTCCGAAGCGCTTGGCTCCGATGTATTTCTGATGGATGAACGACTCGAAACTCTCGGCTTCGATCAGCCATTTCAGAATCGAGCGTTTCTCCTCCTCGCCCTCGATGTCGGCGTAATCGTGCTCCTCGATTTGCTCGCGAAGCCACGTGCGAGGTTCGGTCGTCGGAATGCTCTGGTATTCGACGCCGATCGAATCGCAGTACAGTGACTCGAGCCGGTCGATGACCTCTCGGAGCGTCACCTTGCGGGGCGTCTCGAAAAGCCCCTCGCAGTAGACGGGCGTCTCCATGTCGCTTGCATCGAGCCCGTATTCGGCTGGATCGAGCTCGGGTTCGATTTGGTCTCCCCGGTTCCGCCCGTACGCGTCCGGCTTGGGCGAATCCGAATGTTCCAGGGGATCGATGTCGGTGTAGAGGTGCCCGTGCAGGCGGTAGGCCCGAACGAGGGCTTCGACGCGAGCGGCAAATCCCTCCGATCGCTCCAGCGGCTGGATCGTGCCGCCCGCAATCTGGCCAGCCGGCACGCCCTTCGAGGCGGGAGGCTCCTCGGTCTCGGGGGCCTGGGTCGGGCTCTCGAAGATGCTTCGGCGCGATGTGGCGGCACGCTCACCGTCGATCGCGGGCTCACCCTCCTCGAAGTACTTTTCGAAGAGGGGCTCCCAGCTCGAATCGACCGACGAGGGATCTCGGCGGTACTGCTTGTAGAGACGCTCGATGTAGGCGAGGTTCGTCCCGGTTAACTGAGTATCGTCGTCAGAGTTTCGCGATCGTTGTTTCGTCACGGCGGTCTCTCCGACAAATCGCAATTCGAGTGGGCGGACAGCGGTGTCCCGAGGCTGGAAGATGCGAAAATCCTCGGGAATGAGCGCACATTCAACCGGTGCACTCCAATTTGGTGGACGTCATACCATAAGCCGCGCGGCGCACGGATCAAGGTGGCTTCCTCGGCGCCCCCGTACTTGAGCGTCCCGCTCGTGGGAAAGTATCCGCCACTCCCCCCGGTAGGGCCGGGGGGAGGCATCGAGCCCGAGCGTCCGGGACGTCACGGCATCGTGACGATACACTCGCGACTCGTGGCGAGGTCGCTGGGGCCAACCGGCTGCTGATTCATTTGCTGCTGCATCTGCGCATCGTAGGCGACGTATCCATTCGAGTCGGCCACGAAGAGGCGCTCGCGGTTGGAGCTCAAACAGAGGGCACCGGCCGGGGAGTCGAGTCCGGAGAGTGTCTGGACGTCGACCGAGCCGCCCGACGTCTGCTCGAAGTACTTGATCGATGTCTCTCGATCCTTCGAGACGGCCGCGTACCCACTGGTATCGTCGAGCATGGCCAGACCGGTGACGCTTCCGTCGAGTTGGTCGCCGGTCACCACCGTTGATCCCACTTCGTACTGACCGGATCCCGTCCGCTCGATGAGCACAATACTGCTGTCACTCGGTTCGGAGAACGATCCCGTCAGGCCCACGGCGAAGTTGCCCGTACCGGTCTCGACGAGTCCTCCAAAGGAATTCTGACCGGGGAGCGTCAGCGCCTGGGGCCCGGATTCGTTCGAATCGAAGTCGACCCACTGTTTGTTGGAGGTATCGATGACGCCGATGCGGGCGTTGTTCGCCGCCGAGAAGCCATCGAGGGTCTGGAGGTTGACGAGGACGTAATCGCCGTCGACGACGATGTCAGCAGGTTCGGGATCGTCGTCTCCTTCGGTCGATCCATCCGGATCGAAGGGGTCCGTATCGTAGGGGCTGGAGATCGACTGCCCATTCGAGCCGAACCGTTGAATCGTCGATGCGATATAGGAGGTGGCATAGTAGCGATCGGTCGCGCTCGAGTAGCCGATGCCCTGGGGATTGTAGACCCCCGTGTCGAGCGTCAGCGTCTGTTCCTGCTGGAGGGCACCACTGTTGTCGAAGGCAACCTCTCGAATCGATCCGGACTCGTCATCACACATGTCCGGGCTCCGGGCACAACGTTGATTGAGGACGAAGAGCCGGTCGCCACTCTTGTCGACAGCGATATCTCCGGCCCCGAAATCGTATGTCTGAGGCGAACCATCCGGCAGCACGGTCGGCGACTGGCCTCCTCCGAAGCGAAGTGCGAAGGAACTCGAATTGCCATCCTGGGGGGCTTCGGAGATCGCGACGACGCGATAGGTCGGCTGGTCGTCGCCGCCATCCATCATCGTCGAACCGTCTCGCCCCGTATCGTCCGTGGGACCGGCGTCTTCGGTCATCGTCGTGTCAGTACTGGAGTCGTCGCCACAGCCCACCGCGACCATCGCAAAAGCCAGGGCCACGGCGGCGTCGCGCATACGTCGTGTCGATCGATGCATATCGAAATACTCCTCTCCATTGAGAAATAGAACTATCATTAAGCACCATATCGCTCTATCCCGGACAGGAGGGTAGGGAGATGGCGTCGTCGAGACGCGCGGCTGGATGCGCAGACAAGGCGCAGGAGCTCGCGTTTGTTTAGCGAAACAAACGCGTGAAGCGAGACGCGTGGGAGTGGTCTCTCGCACGACGATGCATTGGGGGAGGATGGGGGGCGAGATGCTCCAACCCATATTCGTAGATCCCCAACACGGTGACGTGCCACCAACGTGTGCGACATCCTCTCTGCCTTCCCTCGAGGCCAAGGATGCTCCATCGCGAACCAATGATTTCAATGGGGTCGTCGATGGAGGCCGGCGGCAGGTCTTCGGACTCGGGGACCCGCATCACGAAGGATGCACTCCGCCCCAAGCTTCCCGGCCAGGTTCGAGCCTTGCCAGTGCATCTCGTGGGGCGGATGGACTCCCGCTCACCGCTGCGGGGCAGTTCCGGAGTGTCACCGGATTCCCTCTCGGAGCCATGTCTTCATCGCTCCTCGGCGCCGTTCGACACCGGGCGTCTCCAACCGAGACGAGACGCCTCCGTTCGAACGACAAACCGTCGGCGGCAGCGCACGTTAACGGGCGGGGCGATCGTCGTCAACGAGGCTTCCGTCCCCTGTCGTTGGGCACTCGAGCCCCTCGTGATGGCTCGATGGACGCAACACATCGGCCGAATATGCCGAAGATCGTATACGAGGGGGAGAGCGGCGAGCTCCGCCGCCCCTCCTTCGAGCCCCTCAGGCGAGTACGTTTTCTTCGCCCGAATCGGCCACGTAGAGACAGGACGACTCCGTGCGCTCGAGGGCCTCCTGCATCAGTTCGAAGTCGGGGGGGCGATGAAACGATCGGCCCGCGGCCCCTGTCCGAGAGACTCGCTCAAGTCATCGCGCAGCAGATGGATGTCGGGTTCAGGGAGGCGAGTGAGATCGACGAGTCGATGGAGCGAGGCTCGAATCGCATCGGGGTCGCGATCGCTTTCGCCTGCATGGACGAGATTGATGCGAGCGTTCCAGTTGCGGGCGAGCGTGTAGGTCAGCAGGATCGCGAGATTGATCCAACTCTGTTTGAGCAGCATGTACATCGCCGGGGACTCCTCGCGAATCCAGAGATTGATGACCTTCCGGGAGCCGAGCTCCACGTCGGGGTGACGCCCGAACACCACCGTCCCGAGTCGATTGGCGCGAGCCTTGTCAGTGAGCCGCGTCATCCGGGCGCGTCCCTCGTCGGTCTCGGGGAGTTCGGCCAAGAGCACGTTCGGGTGAAAGAGACTTCCCTTGAGCGCCTCCATCCCGTGAATCAGGCTGCGCTCGTCGTCGTCGGACTCCAGAATCGTCCAGCAGGCGAAGATCCCGTCACTCCGGAAATCCTCGGTGGCCTCTTGGAGAGGTTGCTGGAGACTTGGGGCATCGTCCTCGGAGACGAGTCCCATCAGCTCGAGGTATCCCGTCGGGGCGACGAGATCGTGTACGAAGTCGCAGTGGCGTCTCACTCTCGAGCGCGTCGCGATCGGCACCAGCAGATTGGGTTTCCAGGCCCGCTCCTGCCCACGAGGTAGCTGGTGGACGCGCTGGGCGGCCCACTGGGCGAGCGCCACGAAGAGCCCGCTCCGAACGTCGGCGAAGGGCGAATCGAGATGCCGACGCGCCAGCAACCAGTGGAAGGCGCCCATGACCACCAGCGCCACCAGGCTGACCGTCGCGTTGATAATGAACATGTCAAACAAACACCCCAACGTGCCGATCAGGGGGACGACGGTGGGAATTGTCATCGTCGGCCGAAAACTCGTCAGTCCCAGCGATTGTTCGATGAGGACGACGAGAGGGAGATGCCCCACGCATGTTCATGGGGCAATATCGGTGGGACGCCCCCCTCTGTTTCGTGGTCGCGAGATTCGGTTGGAGGGAGTGAAGGTCGAGACGGTGGGGAACGAGAGGAGACGTCGAGTCGCCCGAGGAATCGGAGCGATAGGGGATGGAGACATTACTAGGTTTACACCACCCTCGGCAATCCGAGTACCAGGGCGATTGCGCCGACGAGGTAAGCAATGCGCACCCAGATCAGCCACTTGCGGATGCGAGCATAATACTCGAGTCGATCCTGACCGGCCGTTTCTCGTGCTTCCCCGCGCGGCACGGGCCGTCTGGGCAACAACAGGACGGAGAGCCCGAGGCAGGCGAACATCGGAATCATCCAGGCGTTGGATGACAACTGGCCCGTGATCGCGGCGGTGACGTCCAGCACGATGAAGGCCACGTACATCACCACGCTCGAGGCGATGCGGCCGTACACGAGCAATCGGTGTTTGCGCAGGGGTCTCACGGCTCTGGACTCTCCTCGTACCTCGATTTATGGTTCGCCGACGTCTCGCGCATCCGATGATTTCAATGCGCCCCTCGACGACGCGATCTCCCGACACGCCGTCCCCGAAGTCCATGCGTCACGAACCCGGCGACCCTTACGAATCTCCCGAACGCGAACTCCCGGACGATCGCACGATCGTGACGGACGAATCGCAAGATAAGTCCTGGTGGGTCAGGATCAAGAGCGCCCTCGCCGGTGACGACTGGCACGTCCCCCTCCTGTGGTTCGGGCTGGCGTCGGTGGTCTTTTTGATCCTCGCCTGTGTTCGCGAGGTCAACCAGTGGCAGTGGTCGTGGGGATATCTCTGGTTTCCGGCGGCGCTGGCCCCCATCGCCACCTACGTCGGACTCGACTACTGGGAGCGAGCCACCGAGTGGGGCAAGCGCGCCTGTCTGGTCGGACTCGTCGTGGCCCTCGGCGGCATGTACGCCTGGGGGCTCGGGTTTACGAGTCCCTCGAACAACCTCCACTTCGTCTACCTGGCGGATACGATGAATACGATGGTGGAGGCGACCTTCGATGCGGAGGCCGCCTCCAAGCGAGACGGCAAAGAACCCTTCGAGCTCAACCGCCATCCTCCTCATCAAAACGACTGGGCGAGTTACTGGGAGCTCGATCTGGGCGGGGAGTCCGGCACCTATCGAGGCATCTGGCTCGACGACCAGGGCGACGGCCGATTCAAGACGCTCGCCGGCGATGTGGTCTACATCGACAGCACCAACATCGAGTCGCGCAACCAGCGCTACTTCGTCTCGTTTCCGCCGGCACCGTCCGTGTTGATGATGCCCTTCGTGGCCGTCACCGGCTACGACTTCAACGACGTCGTCTGGACGATCTTCTTCGCCGCCCTCAACGTCATGTTGATGTATCTGGTCCTCCGACTCCTCGCCGTCGGAGGACGCACCGGCCGGAGTCGTCGCGACAACCTCTGGTTGACCCTCCTGTTCGGGTTCGGGACGGCCCATCTGTGGTGTTCGGTCCTCGGCGAGGTGTGGTTTACCGCCCTCGTCATGGGGGTGACCTTTACGCTGCTGTACATGTACTGTGCGATCGACATGCGCCATCCCTTCTGGGCGGGCTTATGGCTGGCCCTTGGGTTTGCGACCCGGACGCCGTTGTTGTTCACGGCGATTTTCTTCTTTGCCTTCGTTTTCTTTCCAGGGGGGCGATGGCGGCAGGAAAAATGGGGCGAGGCGCTGTGGCGACTGGCGCTCTTCTGTTTGCCCTGTCTGATCGTCGGATGCAGTCTCCTCTGGATGAACGTCGTGCGTTTCCACTCGATCACGGAGTTCGGGCACACCTATCTGGCCGCCGGTTCGCTGGAACGCATCCAGACCTACGGCCTCTTCAACATCCACTTTTTGTCGAAGAACCTCTCGGCGCTACTCACGCTGCTCCCCCGATTCCAGCCCGAGCATCCCTACGTCATCGTCAGCAAACACGGGATGAGTCTCTTCTTGACGACGCCGGTCTTTTTCTACCTCTTTTTACCCGAAGAGCGCAAATCCACAGTCGATCGATTCTGGTGGCGACTCCTCTGGAGTGTCGTCGCCGTCACGGCGATTCCGGCGCTGCTGTATCAAAATACTGGATTCGCCCAGTTCGGCTACCGTTTTGCGATGGATTATCTACCCTATCTGATCGTTATACTGGCGGTGAGTCGCCGGCCCCTGAGCTGGCTCTTCAAGGTGTGCGTCGTGGTCGGCTGGATCGTCAACGGCTTCGGCGCCGTCACCTTCAAGGAGGCCGGCGTCTTCTATCAAAATGGATTCTTCATCTGACGAGGATGCTCATGCTCGGTGACGAGACGGACGATTCGGCGACATTGCTCGCGGCCGCCGCCGGCGCAGCCGGTATCATCGGGGTGACGACGCTGGGCCTCGAGGTCATGACGGACCGCTGGCTGGCGAGGGTCGTCGGTGTGGCGCCCTTCTTTATGAGTACGCCGCTGGGCCTCGGGACGGTCGGTCTCGGAGGCTGGATCGCGAGCGACACTCCGAGACGCGCCCTCCCCATCCTCGTGCTCGGACTGGTGTACTGGAGCATCGTGCTCGTCGCCTGGTGAGATCTCGCCCTTCTCTCGATCCACCGAGCCCCCTTGGCCTCTCTATGACGAGGCCACTTCACTCAAGTCGTCTCGGAGGTAGCGCTCGAGCGTCGCCCGGAGGCGGAGTCGAGCGCGGTGGAGACGGCTTTTGACGCCGGCGACCGACAGGTCGAGGATGTCGCTGATCGCCTCGAGGTCGTGCCCCTCGATCTCGTAGAGCACGAACGCCGATTGGTATTTGGCCTCGAGCTCCTCGACGGCCTCGGCGAGTTCGTCCCGGAGTTCGCGTGTCTCGAAGGCCTCGTCGCCCCGGTGTCGCCATTCCGGAGCCTCGGACTCGAAGTGACGTTCGTCGTCGCGCCCCGGGCCTAGATCGCCAAATCCAATTTCGTCGTTGCGCTTCTGACTCCTGATCTCCATCAGCGAGGCGTTTTTAACGATGCGATAGGCCCAACTGTAGAAGCTCGGGGGCTTGCGAAGCGTCTCGAGCTTGCGATGGATCTTGAGAAAGGCCTTTTGCAGCACGTCCTGGGCGTCGGATTCGCTCTCGACGATGCCGAGCGCAAGTCGATAGAACGTCTGCCCGTACCGACACAGCAACGTCTCGAAGGCCTCGGTGTGGCCGTCGCGAGCACGTTCGACGAGTTCGGCATCCTCGAGACTCTGGTCGCGGCGCTCACAGGGAACTTGATAGCTATCGGCAATGCGCATGGTGGAACCTCGGTTGTGTGGGAATCGTTCGGACAAACTGCGTCCCTTGCATGAATGTAGTTCGTCGAGGCCCCGAATTGTTACACATCGATTTGAAATCAGGGTCTCTCCCTCTGCATCGCTCCCGTTCGCCGAGATCCCGAAGGATGACACGTCGATGGACAACAAGTGCCTCGTTTCCCCTTCGGGGCGGCTCGCCGAGCCGGTCTATCGGCCACGACTTCTAGGGCAGCTCGAGATCGCACTGCCAGGCCAGTCCCACCGACCAATTCCCCCCCACGGATAGTCTCGTCCTGCAACCGGCCAGGCGCCCCCCACGTCGAGCGCGAATCCCTCGACGGGTTCGCCGATCCACTCTTCCTGCTGGAGATACATGGACCCTCGAATGGATTGATAGGTCCGAAAGGGGAGCTGCTCGAGGGAGGGCTCGCTTCGAAGCTTTCATCCTCGCCCCCCAATCCGGCCGTCAACCAGAGCCACGAGACGGGTGCATTTCCGGTAGAGATGCCCAGTTTGGTCCCGTGCCGGGTTTGAGCGGCGAGTCTCCAGCGCCATCTTCATCGGTATAGTTGTCTGAGACGCGGTTTTGTTACACATTTGACGCGCTGCACCAGTGTCTGGTGCCACCCTCGTCACGTCACGTGCGGCCCGTCGACCGTTCCCTCTACGTTGTTTTGAAATCTTTGGTCCCTGCGAGTCATCCTCCATCGTAGAGCATGAATGGCTGTGGAGGACCGTCAGGGTCCGCTCTCGTCAGTCATGACACGTACTCGCAACGAATCGATACGAGTCGAACGTCTCCGCGAAGGAGACGACGAAGCGTTCGCCGATCTCGTCGATCGCCACCACCGCGCCATGCTACG
>JAQCND010000488.1 GCA_028274765.1 Bradymonadaceae bacterium | reverse complement strand
ACTGGGGGTAGCTCGATTGTTGCCCGTGACCTTGGGGACGTCCCCCTCGGGCATGCCGTCGTTGTCCTCGCGTTCGATCGTGCCGTCGGCCCCCAGCGGGCGCTCCCAGTTTGGAGGATTGGGCAGCTCGAGACTCTGTCCCTCGGGGTCGACCAGGTAGAAGAAATTGTTCTGCGGGTCGAAAAACGTCGACGTGTCGTCATCCCGGCCGAAATCGAGCTCGGGTTTGATGTCCGAGTGATAGGTACGAGCCACGTGATTGGGGACCAGATCGATCATGACCTTCATGTCGTGGTCGTGAATGCGCTCGACGAGGGCCTCGAACTCTTCCATGCGATCCTCGGGATCGAGCGCATAGTCGGGACTGACGTCGAAGTAGTCTTCGACGGCGAAGAAACTCCCGGCCCGTCCTTTGAGGACATCGGGATCGTCGGGCGGATGATCGATCTTCGAGTAATCGGTGGCGGTGGCCTGCTGGAGCACACCGGTCAACCAGATGTGTGTGGCGCCGAGCTCGTCGAGAGAGTTGAGCGCGCGATCGTTGACATGAGCGAACTTACCGACGCCATTTTCGGCGAGCGTACCATTCGTTTTGTTCGTGCCGTCGATATTGCCGAAATAGCGCACGACCAGTTGGTAGACGACGGGACGAGATTCGACGTCGTCCGGCTCGGAGGTGTTCTCGGAGGAGGATTTGCCCGAGCCACATGCGCCGACGAGCAGGACAACCCCCAGAGCAATGATCCTCATCGTCCACCGAAGCGGCGGCTCGTCGAGGGAATCGACTCGATCTGAACGGTTCGTGGTTCGACTCATATCAGAGATGCGTGACACACCGAGAGGGCGTCCCTCTCAGTTGCTCGAGAACAACGAGTATGATGTAAACCCGATGGACGGTCGATTGCAAGAATGGGGACATATCGAGTCAAGCAAACGAATACGGCGCGTCAGGACGATGTCGCCGAATCTGCCTCGAAAGTGAGATATAAACCTCCATATCACACCCTCCGGGAGCCCTTCTGCTCCGCCGCCAACCGGTACCATCCGAGCGAGGACCTCTCGTCGCGGCCCAGACCGGTTCGTCCCGGGCCGCCGAGAGGCGGCGAGTCCACCGCAAGCCCCGGCGTCCGCCGCGTCGGCCCCCGCCATTCATGATCGTCGGCGGCACCGGGGGTTTTGTTTCGTTTAAACACGTACTCGCCCCTACGACTCTCGCTTGTTCGCCTTCATTCGAGCCATGCGAATGTACGTCGATAGAATCGGTATACGTCACCAGTACGAGATCGGATGGCACGATAGAGACGCATGAAGAGAGTTTCTCACGATACCGACGTGTCGACATTTAGTATCGCGACGAGTTGAACCACCACTCGGCGCCGAGTCCGACGAAATGCTCCACTCGCTCCGGACGGCGCCGATCGCCCTCGGGATAGCGGCGGCGAGCGCCCCGATTGGAGAGGCTCAAGGTGTAATGGAGACGCAGTTGCGGACGTCGATAGCTCCCCCGTCCGAGGCCGATAATTTCGAGAATCGAGGCCTGAAAGACCTCGGGCGTGGCGTGACGGCCGGTATCGGGCTGGAGGCCGAAGGGATGACGGCGCTGATAACTCAACTCGATCGCCTGGTGGAAGTGATCGGTGATGAAGGCGATGGGACGGAGGGCGACGGCTCCTTCGGCGAAATCGTCGAGGTCGCGACGCTGGGTATCGGCGTCTTGAAATCTGCGTACGTACGCCCCCGCCATGAGCCCGAACCAGTGCGTCTCCCAGTTCGCCGAGAGCGCCCCGACGAGCTCGCGAGCGCCCGATGCCGTCCCGTCGCGGGCCGTATCGAAGGGCACCCCGAATTCGCCGTAAGCGGCCAGTCCACTCGCCCAGCGCACGAAGAGATTGACGTGGCTGGAGGGTGCGAATCCATAGAGGCCGAGCTGAGCGCCGAGCACGCCACCCGAATCGGAGGGGAGCGACTCGGTCACCTGACCTTCGGAGTAGACCGGAGCGTTGTCCTCCAGAAGATTGTCCGGGACTCGTCGACCCTCGGGCATCGAGTGATATTCACCGTACGCGACGGCCTTGGCCCCGAGGTCCTCGCCGAGATCGAGATAATAGGCGGCACGTCCCGAGGCAATGGTCCGCTGGCGCTCCAGCAGTCGTTTGGTGCGTGTGCCGAACCTCGGATCCGAGACGTCGATCTCCTGGAGCTGATAGTCGTCGTCGAGGCGATTGACGCCGACGTGAACGCGGAGGTCGACGGGGCCGAACCGCCCGCCAATCCCGCCGCCCATCGTATTCAACTCGTCGAGCGGCCAGTAGTCGAGCAGATAGACGTCGTCACCGCGGTACATCCGCGACCCGGCCCAGACCGTCAGCTCCGGAAGGGTCGGCACGAATCCCCAGGCTTCGGCGTAGAGGTTGCGCACGGCGAGCGCCTGATCGGCGAAATCTCCGTCGAAATGGGCAAAGGGCGCGTCGAGCGCGATTGTGGCGAGCACGCGAGTCCCGAAGGCCCCGTCCGTCTCGAGGCGAGTCCGGAAATCGAGCTCGGCGTACGACGATTCCAGCATGCGAGGGCCGTGCGCAACGACATTGGTCGCCTTGCCCCGATTGCCCTGATCGTCGAAGTCGATCTGGACCCGGCCGTACGAGCCGAACGAAAAGGTGGGCGAAAGGGCCTCGGACATGTCGGACGCACTCGATTCTTCGCTCGAGTCCGCCTCCGACGAAGTGCGATCCGACGGCGGAGATTCAGCGGCGACGGGAGACGTCCCCCCCCACACACCGACAACGGCGAGGATGCAAATGAGACGACGGTTGCGAATCATCTCGACGGCCACTCACTTATCAGTATACAGTCACGGTCGAGAAAGACAGAAGAGTTCTAGCACGCCTCCATGAGCGACCGCAACTCAATGAGTCGAGCCATCGCAAGCCGCCACCGCTCGTTCAATCCCAGACCGCCCGGGCGGCCGTGAGCACGACGACGTGTTCGGCTCCCGCGTCCAACAAAGTACCAGCTACCTCGGAGGCCGTGGCCCCCGTCGTCATGATGTCGTCGAAGACGATCCAGGTCGAACGTTCGAGGGGTCGAGAGGCCGATACGTCAAAGACTCCGCGGACGTTCGAGAGACGCTCGCCCCGCGTCAAGCCCGCCTGAGAGGGGGTCTGCTCCGTTTTGGCGATCGTATTCCAGCCGATCGCCCGATCGGTGCCGCGCAGGCATCGACGCAGCAGGAGGGCGGCTGCGTTGAATCCCCGCTCCCGCAGTTCGTGCTCGTGCATGGGCACGGGCACGAGGCCGAGATCGGAATCCGAGGTCCGATCGCCCTCCGTCGAACTCGTGATCGCGTCACATCTGGCATGAAACCAGGGGGTGAGGGCGTCGCCGAGTGCTCGGAGGCGCCAGAGAGACTCGCCGTATTTCGCCCTCTGGATCGCATCGGCAATGGCCCCGCGGTAGAGCCAGCACGAGTGAGTAGCCGCCTGATGAGGCGGATCGGTGCGACAGTGACGACAGCGCTCATCGATCCCCGAGTGTTCGAAACCTGGAGAGGGAGTACGAGGAAGGGCGCAGGTCGGGCAGCGAGGCGAAGTGACGCGTTCGATTGTAGGATCACACTGATTGCAGGCGATCCCTTCGTCATCTTCGAGGTAGGCCTCGCACCCGACACAGCGGGGCGGAAAGACGACCTCGAGCGCCGAGGAGGCGAGGTGTTTGAGATACGAAGTGGACATGAGAGGATGTTTTTCATTCGAGATGGACAAACACGAGTGTAGATATCAGCCGTCGCCGAGATGCGAATCGAGACCGAGCGCCCCCGCAAGTGTCGAACGACCGGGGGCTAAGAGCTAGTTTCAGAATTTCGGCGAGGAGCGAGGGCGTGGCGGGGGGCGCAAGGACAGGGGGCCAAACCGACCGCGATCCCGAGGAGATCATGGAGGGCCGGCGACGCCGTCATCGCCGCATCAGCCGCGACTGCAGCTCCATTCGAGTGTGTGGACACGAGCTCGAAACATCTCGCCCCTCGACGACGCCCGATGCGGGAGAGAGCACACCGCCGTCCCCCTCATCGATGATCTTCGGCACTCGAGTCCCGATTGTTGCGGACCGAGGTTCGACGTTTGGCTCGCCCGGAGGAGCACACGGAGACCGAGACGCCGATCTCGTAGAGATGCGTGTCGCTCCAGACGAGCCATTCATTAGGATGCGCTCACGTCCCCCTCGTGAGCATCTCGACGGCAGACGCCTCCAGAGGGGGGTCAATACCGGGAGACGGGATAGGGCGGAGAGTGATTCTCGTTGTCCGAGCCCGGAGTTGGAGCGAATACATGGACGCCCCCCGACGTTTGTGCAGATGGAGACGCTGCGTTAACGGAATGAGAGCCGCGGAGTGAACGGCATCTCCGAGACAGAGAAGCATCCTCGACGCATCGAACACGCGTCTTCGAAGCACCGATATCCGGCCCGATTCAAAGCTGCGAACTCGAATCATCGACATCAACGCTCATCCTCGCCCTCGAGCTCCACACTCATGTCCGAGTCCTCTCCTCAGCAAGACGGGAGTTCCCAGCTCCAGGTCGGTATCGTCATCGCCGTCATCGTGCTCGGCGCCGGTGGCTGGGTGACGGCGGCTTTCCTGTCGGGCGGTGGGCCCGCCCCGGAACGAGCCGAGAAACTGGGCGAAGAGGCCGAGCGTGAGTGTGTTTTGGAGGGGGTCGACCACGATCGCTGTCCCGAACTCATCGGACCTCACCACCGGAGCTGTCTTCGGGAGGCCACCACTCGGGAGGCCGACGAGGGCGACAAGCTCGATCGTGACATCTACATGAGCTGCATCCGTCGTCACTTCCAAGACGTCGATGCGGGATCGTCGTGAGTAGATCCTCCGAGCCATCTGCCCCCGATCTCGACGGGGTAACCGAGCGAGTTCTGGGGCTCGAGACGTATCTGGAGCGTCTGCAGCCCGACAGCGATCCCGCTCGTACTCGGCTCGACCAGCTCATCTCGTATCATGGTCCGGGCGAACGGTCCGCCTGGCAGATGGCGATCGAGCATCTCCGCAAACTCCAAAACTGGCGAGGGACTCATGCCGACGAGGCCCGTCGAGCGCGGCGCCTGCTCGACCAGCTCCACGACCTCGAACGTCCCCTCGAACGGCTGGCGGGCGACGAGACATTGCGAGAGGTCGATCTCTTCTATCTCAAGCGATGCTGTTACGTGGGGAAACGCATCTTCGAACGAGTGACGCCGGCCGCTGACGCCCTGGACGCCATCGAGGCTCCCGGTTCGTACTGCCGATCCCTCATGTCGACGCTCCATCCGGGGGGCGAAACCTCGAGGCGATTCGAGCTGGTCGACGAGCTCGACGACGATCTGGAGGCCCAGCGCGAGGCGCTCGACGAGGCGCGAGAAGCCCTTGCCGATCGACGAGAGACCCTGGAGGCTCGAGTCGTCCGCCGGAATGATGGTAGGTTCACGATTGCAGGGGTCTACCGCCCGCCTTGGGATCTCGACGAACAGGCGCTGGTCGACGAGCCCCTTCTGGAGCATGTCGACGGCGATTGGCAGCTCGACGACGAGCATTTCTCGGCCCTCGACGAGCGCCGTGCTACGCTCGAGGACGAGATCGAAGCGATCGAAGTTCGCGTTCGGAGGCGTCTCACCGAGACACTCCGCGACCATCGCGAGAGGCTCGAACATGTCTATCGGGCATTGCTCCAGCTCGACGTTCGACTCGCCAAGGTCCGACTGGCCGACGAGCTCGATGCCTGCTGGGGCCAGTGGTATTCGGACGGAGGCGAGGGACGCAGACTCGAAAGGGCCGTGCATCCCGGATTGTTGGCGCATCTCGACGAAGACGACGTCCAACCGATCGAGTTCGAGATCGGAGAGAAACCCGCCGTGGTGACGGGGCCCAACATGGGTGGGAAATCGGCATTGTTAACCCTCGTCGGGCTCTGTCAGTGGTGTGCTCAACACGCTCTCCCCGTTCCGGCCGAGTCGTTCCAGTTCGAGCCCGTCCACGGCATCGTGTACGTCGGGAGTGACGAGCCTCGGCGCATTGAGGACGAAGAGGGGCTGTCGTCGTTCGGCCGCGAAGTCGAACGTCTCGTCACCTGGTGGTCGACCGAAGCGCCTGCGCTCTGGCTCCTCGACGAGGTGGGACGAGGCACCCATCCCGAGGAGGGAGCCGAGCTCGCCTGCGACATTGTCGAGCGTCTTCGCCAGAGGGGGCACCGTCTGGTGGTGGCCTCGCATTTTCCTGATGTCGCCCGGCTTCCGGATGCGCGTCACTTTCGCATCCGAGGGCTGCGTGAGGCAGAGAGACTCGATGCGATTCGGAAGGATGGAGGTGCGAATGGCGACCTGCGACGCCAGCTCCAGTCGCTCATGGATTATCAACCCGTCGAGGCCGAGGCGAGCGACGTACCTCGTGAAGCACGGCGAGTGGCTCGGGCGCTCGGACTTCCACTCGATGACGGGCCTCGCTCCTCCTGAATTGCGGTCCTGGTTCTTTGTCGACGCAACAAATCGACCGACTCTGCCGACGATCATGCATGAGGGGGGAAGCGGCGAGCAGTCAGGTGCGTGGAAGGAGCTCGTCGCGGCGCTGGACCGCCTCGAGCGACCCAGCCCCCTCCTCGATCAACTGGCCGGCTTGCGGCGGGCGGCGCGCACAGGCGTGCCGGAGGGATGTCGACGGGGAGACGTATCCCCGAGAGTGGTCGACAGGGCGCTCCGGGCATGTTGCTGACGCTCCCGCCCGACTTGCCAGTTGGAGTCGCATTTCATATCCCCTCGAGGGGCATATCAGTCCTTGTTCCCACTCGACAGGTGTCATGAAACGGGCCGTATGCATCGCGATCGCAGCCGTATTCGCGGGGTGGGGGGGAAGCCTCGCGGCCGCCGAGTCCCCCGATCACGTCGAACGCGAGGTGCTCGGCTGGGTCGAAGGGGAGAACGAGCTGGCCGTGCGCATGACGGGACGAGGTGAGCGCTTCCTCGAGGGGGGCTCGAAAGATTACTACTTTCAGTTGACCGAGGTGTGGGGGGCACGCCGTGCCGAGCGCCTTCGACGTTATCAACACGACGAGTCCTCGGGGGTGGCTCATCCACTCTATCGAGAAGCCCGCTCAGAACGGGAGGGCGAGACGTTTCTCGACGAAGCGGGATGGCAGGAGGCTCACGAGGGATGGACGAGCCCCGAAAATGAGCGTGCGCTGGCACTCTATCGAACTTCGACGCTCGACGAAGTTCCCCACAATCGTCGAGGCACCCAGTTTGCCTGTATCGTGGAGTCGGAGCTCGTACTGTTATCGCCTCCAGACGAGAGGGCCTTCGTGTTGGAGACCTGGCGAACGGGCGGGGATCCGGCCTCTCGACGGAAGGATGCCTCGTGTCCCCAGATATCAACCGATGCGTACTGGCATCCGCAGGGCTCACACTGGGCTCTGATTCGACGGGTCGTCGACGACGGGGTGCAGCGCCATCCGCCACAATTGTATGCTGGGAGCGTCGACTCGCCGTCGGCTTCGCGCTCGGCCGAACTCGTCCCCTCGTTTCGTCCCCTCGAACGATACACCGACGCATTCGAATCGCCCGATCTACGCGAAGGATGGAGGGCGATGCGACGCCGCAAGTACGAGGCCGCCGTCGAGGCCTTTCGGCAATCCACCGAATTTCCGGCCAGACGCTCTTCGTCGTCAGAACCCACCGCGTCGTCGGAGGCGAGCGCCGATTCGTCCCCCGCGAGCTCGCCCGACCTCGGAGATGCCTCCCCGTCTCCGCCCGATGCGGGGTCGAGCGACGACTCCGCTCCATCGTCTGCGAATCGGTCGGCGGCCGACGCTGGCTCGTCAGCTACTTCGCCCGATACGAGCCCGTCTTCATCACCACCGGCTCCGGCCGGCGCCGGCCCGAGTGAATCGGAGATCCAGCGCACAGAACGCCGCGCCCTCTTTGGATTGGCGTGGTCGCGTGCTCGTCTCGAGAAGACCGAAGCGGCCACCGAAACCCTCGAACGCGCCGGGGACATCGGCGAGACGACGGCCTGGAGCCGGGCTCGACGCGCCGCCGTCTTCGAAATCCTCGAGGTCGAGGCCGCCGAGCGCCGACTCGACGAGGCGAGGGAGTTGGCCGACAATCACGACGACTACCGACGCATGGGCGAGCTGTTTCGCGCAGTCGATGTCTCCATCGCCAACGATCTGCTGGTGGAATCGCTGCAGGCCGAGGGAGCCGAACCCCAATCGGAGGTCTATCGGCGAGCTTACACGCTCCTGATCAAAGGATTGATCGATGCGAAACTCTTCGACGAGGCACAGACGCTTCTCGACAAGGTCGCGACGCCGACGCCACGCATGCAACTCCAGCATTTGCGGCTGACCATGGAGCGCACGGAGACCGACACGTTCGATGAACGCAACATCGTCGACCGCACGGCCGAAGTGCTTTTCGAACACGCCGGCGTCTGTGCGGGATATCTCCTCCACGGGCGAGCACTCGCTCAGGTCGGGCGATGGGCTGAAGCACGCGCCATGTTGCAAGCAGCCCGCGTCTGTGACCCGGCCCGCCTCGGGATCGAGTACGACCTCGGAGCCGTCGAAATGCGCATCGGGGAGCGCGAGCAAGCCATCGAACATCTTGAGATGTTTCTCCGAGATGCTCCCGCACGAGAGGGCGATCAGTTGCGGGGCGAGCGGCGCCGTCGAGCTCGGCGTCATCTCGAACGGCTTCGACACGGAGGCGTGCGTCTGAGTACCGTTCGGTGTACGTCTACCCAGTTCGGCGCGCTCGAATGCGGAGGCGCCCTGACCAACGCCTCGGAGGAACGAGCGGAGACGATCGAGGTCCGAATGCTGAAACAGCCCGGCGACAAAGAGGAGGGCGAGGCCCAAGAGCTGGCGTCGACCACGGTCGGCTCCTTGCCGCCCGGTGAGACGACCACCTTCGTCCTCGAGTTTTCCGAGACGGCTCTCGAGCGCCTACGCATCGAAGCGGGGCGCGACGACGAGGAACGAGCCATCAACCGCATGCCCGCGGTCTTCGAGTGAATATGACACCTTCCTTCGACGACACGCTCCGCGAGACGAGTGTCGGGGCCTATCTGCTGTTCATCGGATCTCTCTTTTACGTTCACCTCTTTCTGGTCCCCCTATTACACGTCGGGCTCGACTGGGGGATGCAGCTCACCATCATCGCCTACGAGTTCCTCGGCATCCTGGGGGCCGGGCTGATCTACCGTTCGTGGGCGGACGATCGCATGGCCCCCGCTCCGAACCTCGATCGCCTCGGGGCGAGTATCCCCCATCTGCTGGTGCCCCTGTTGGCGGTCCTCGTGCTGGCGATCTGGTCCAACGTCACCGTCGGGCTCGGGCTGGAGCTATTTCCGAGCTTTCAGGCCATGGCCGAGCAATATCAAAAGCAGATCAATCAGCTCCTCCTGCAGGCCGAGGGGCGCGAACGCGTCTTTGGGATCGTTGCCGTCTGCGTGGCGGCTCCGATCTGCGAGGAAGCCCTGTTTCGCGGCAACATTTATCCGGAGCAACGCAAGTCCGATTCGCTCACGTGGGCGATCTGGCTCAACGGGCTCCTCTTTGCCGCCTTTCACATGAACGTATTGACGCTGGCGCCGCTGACGGTGGTCGGGGCCCTCTTCGCTCAACTGACCGAGTGGACGCGGAGCCTCTGGCCTGCCGTGATCGCTCACGCCGTCTTCAACGTGTTCAACAGTCTCGTGTTGCCCGAACTCCACGACGTCGGCGTCCATACCGAGGACCCGGCCCCGATGCAGGTTGGCCCCTGGTCGCTGGAGGCGCTCGGCCAGTACGCGACGGGGTTCGTGATCCTCGGCGTCATCGCCGGACTTCTCTGGTGGGCCTCGGGACGACTCCTGGCCTCGGAGAGCGACACATCCGAAGAGTGGCCCTGATCGAGATCGGAATACAACCTCTCGGGCTCTTCTTATGTCATCCCTAATCTCGAGCGGAACGTGATGTGTTGACGCATTCTCTCGACGAGTCACAACATACGATGATTCGATACGACGAGGTCTGCCCATGACGATTGGCCTGCCCTCACGGTGGCTCACATGGATCGGGATCGTGACGATGACCGGCGGCCTCTGCGGTATCATGGGATGTAACGAACCCTTCGAGCCGGGTTGGCGCGTGCAGTCCTATCGTATGCTCGCGCTGCGCTCGGAGCCGGCGGCGATCCAGCCGGGGGAGGCCGCGCGACTCAGCGTCCTCGACTCGCCCACCCCGAATCGAGAAGTCGACTATCAGTGGGAGTGGTGCCCGGTCCCGACTTCGGCCCGCAACGAATATCAGTGCCCCCTCGACCAGTTTCGAGATCAGCTCGACGACGGGGGCAACGACGCCCCTCCGATCCCGGATGATCTCCTGTCGCTCGGATCGGGCCCGACCGCACGTCTGCCCTACCCCGGTAGCCGCGACCAGGTCGAGCAACTCTGCACGCGTCTCCAGAAGACACTCGCCGACGTCTCGTCGTCCTCGCCGATCTCGGATCTGGCCCCCGAGACCGATTGCAGCCGCCAGTACGAGGTATCAGTGCGACTCGTCGCCCGTCTCGGCGACGGCGACAAGCGAGTGGCCCGCAAGACGGTTGTCCTCGGCACGGGCTCCGACGAACTCAACGCCAACCCCGGGCACGACGGGATCGAGATTCGACTCGCCGACCGCTCGAAGGCCGATCGGGTGCGCGATCGCCTCGACTGGGTCGCCCCCGAGGGCGCCGACGACGAGAACCGCTGGTTTCCCATCGCCCGGACGGGACAGACCCCCGTACTCGCTGGCCTCCGATACCAGGTGCGGGCCGACGTCGACTCCCGCACGCTCGAGACCTGGCGTCCCCCCGCTCCGGCCGGCTCGGAGCGCGAACGGCTCGACCCCGAAACCGAGACCTGGGTCTTCGAGTGGTATACCTCCGACGGGCGATTGACGCGCAGCGAACAGATCTTCAGTCGACAGGACGTCTCCACGATCGGCAAGGCCGCTCGCACGGCTCTCGAGATCCCGACAACCTTCGGGACAGGCTGTCCGGCAGCAACGACAGAGCCAACTGCCTTGGAGCCCGTCGAGCAAGATGCCTCTCCGATCGGTGAGACTGCGTCGGATGCCGTCGATGCGGGCGCTCCCCCCGATGGCGATGCTGTCACGTCGGATACCTCGGACCCATCGGATGTCGCAGAGGAGACGTCTCCGGACGGTTCGACGTCCCGCGACACCTCGAGGGATACTCAGGTGGGAGGCGATACGGAGAGAGCGAATCCGCGCGACGTCGGCTCGGACGATGTCTCGTCGCCCGTAGATGCCACTGCTGACGGCGAGACGTCCTCGCCAGAGGCCGACCCGGGACGTGATGTCTCGGAGCGGAGCGATACCTCGCGTGAACCCGGCGCGACCGTCGAGCCGTCGTGTCGTCTCTATTTGTGGTCGTTGATTCGCGACGAGCGCCTCGGGGTCGACTGGGCAGAGCGGCGACTTCGTGTAATCGGACGTGTCGACTGAACGATCGGGAGCGAGAGGCAAACGATCATGACGACATCTCTCCGCCACGACATCGAATGTCGAGTCATGCGAGATCACTCGTTTCGACATGCGGGGCTCGTATTCGCACTCGTCCTCGCCTGTCTCTGGCCCGTCTCGGTATCGGCTCAAGGAGGCACGCGGGCCGGAGAGGCCGCCGAGGGGGACGAGCGCCAGATCACGAAGAAGCCCACACTCGTCGGGCGCGCAGAGGCCGAATACACCGAAGCAGCTCTCGAGGCCGAGATCGAGGGAACGGTTCGACTCAAGCTGACGATCGATGCCGAGGGCGACGTCGCCGACGTCGAAGTCGTCGAAGGGCTCGGCCACGGACTCGACGAGGCGGCCGCAGAGGCAGCTCGCCAGTTTCAATTCGAGCCGGCCCATATCGACGGCGAACCCGCGCAGGTAGTCCTGCCCTTTTCGATGCAATTCGAACTTCCCCAACGCCCCGCCACGCTCGACGGACGCATTATCGACGGATCGAGTCGCGAGGGGCTCGCCGGAGCGTCTGTTCAGATCGAGTACGTCGGCGATCAGTACGGGACTCCCCCCTCTGCGACCGCGACGACCGACGACGAGGGCCGATTCGTCTTTCGTGAGGTGCCGCCGGGACGCTACGCACTCACGGTCGACGTCGAGGGCCACCAGCCGTTCGAACAAACCCTCGACCTGCCCTCGGGTGAGACGGTCGAAGCGACCTATGGCGTCGAAAAGGCGCCCGTTCGCCTGTCGGGACGCATCCGGGAGGCAGGGACGCGCAAGCCACTCGCCGGTGTGCGAGTCGCCGTGCGAGAAGCCGATGGTGGCCAGCCTTCCTCCGACGACGAGCCCGCCTCCGAGCCCCTCCGAGAGATCTACACGAACGAGAAAGGCATCTTTCGTGTTCGAGGGATCGAGCCGGGGACGTATCAGTTGCGGTTCGAGGCTCGGGACTACGATCCTCAGACGACCCAAGTCACCATCTCGGAGGGATCGCGCGCCGAGGTCGAGCCATTTTTGCGGTCGACGTACTTGAACGCCTACACCGTCGAGACTCGAGTCGAACGTGAGGAAAAGTCCGTCAATCGCCGGACGGTCGAGCTCGAGGAGATGCGTCGTATTCCCGGGACCGGGGGCGATGCCACGCGAGCCATCCAGAACATGCCCGGTGTGGCGCGGGCGCCCTTCGGCGCAGGGCAGGTCATTGTACGAGGCTCGACCCCGCAGTCGACGCGGACCTTCCTGCAGGGCGACGAGATTCCCCTGGTCTATCACTTTTTTGGTGGCCCGTCGGTCATCAACTCCGAGATGTTGAGCTCGGTGGATTTCTATCCCGGCAACTTTCGGGCGCGCTACGGTCGAGCGCTCGGGGGGATCGTCGACCTTCAGACGCGCGATCCCAAATCCGATCGTCTCCATGGGTTCACCGAGATCGACGTCATCGACGCGACCGCCCAGATTGAAGGCCCCATCAGCGAGGACGTCTCCTTTGCGCTGTCGGCCCGGCGGAGCTACATCGACGCGTTCTTGCCGGCCGTCGTTCCCGACGATGCGTTTCAGTTGACAGTGGCTCCCCGTTACTACGACTACCAGGGCTGGCTCAACTGGGAGGTGACGCCAGAGCACGAACTCGAATTTTTCGGGTATGGTTCCAACGATCGGGCCGAGGTCCTCTTCAACGATGACAATACGCCGGGCAATGCACAGGTGCAGAGCTCCGGCGTGGGGCTCCAGAATGGATACCACCGCGGTCAGGTGCGATGGGAGTGGCGTCCCGACGATCTGTCGCTCGAAAACGATCTGATGGCCTCGTTTGGCGTCAATCGCGTGGAATTCGAGGCGGCGCGCAACCTCTTCTTCGACCTCGATTTTCTCCAGGGTCAGATTCGCGACGATTTGCGATACCAGTTCTCGGAGGCGTTCGAGCTAGTCTCGGGCCTGGACATCCAGCTCGGCAACTCGCAATTCAATGCACGCGTGCCCCGCTCGAGTTTCAACGATGCCGGCGATCCCGGCTCCTCGCGCGGCGGGCAGCCGAGATTCAGCGAACGCGGACTGCTGGCTGACGATCAGTCGAGCCCGCTCGTGCGCCCTGCCGTGTATTCGGAGCTCGAGATCCGACCACTCGAGAAGACGGATCTCGACGGGTTGGAACTCGTTCCGGGCGTGCGGCTCGATTACTACGGCGACCTCCGGGAGTGGGCGCCGTCGCCGCGATTCAGCACGCGCTGGGCGCTCTCGGATCTCGTCGCCATCAAGGGAGGCGTGGGGCTCTTTACCCAGCCGCCCAACCCCGGCCAGACCGTGCCGGCGTTCGGCAACCCCGATCTGACCTTTCAGAAGGCCATGCACTACTCGGCGGGGGCGGAGATCACGCCGCTCGATTATCTCGAATTCGACGCGACGCTGTTCTACCGGGATCTCTTCGACCTCGTGCGAGCGACCGACGAGGTGCGGGTCGACGAATCGTCGGGCGAGGTCGAGCCCCTCGTCTACAACAACGCCGGGGAGGGCCGGGCCTACGGGCTGGAGCTGCTGGTGCGCCACCGGCCGGCCAATCGCTTTTTCGGGTGGATGGCCTACACGCTGAGTCGCTCGGAGCGTCGCGATCCGGCTACGGGCGAATGGAACCTCTTCGAGTTTGATCAGACGCACAATCTGACACTGGTCGCCGGCTACAATCTCCCCTGGGATCTCGACGTGTCGGCGAGATTTCGACTCGTCAGTGGCAATCCGCGCACGCCGGTGACCGGAAGCGTCTACGATGCCGATACGGGTGAGTACCAGCCTATTTATGGGGAGCCGAACTCGGTGCGCGGCGACCTTTTTCATCAGCTCGATATACGCGTCGACAAAACCTTCGTCTTCGATCGGTGGCGGCTGGGTCTCTTTTTGGACGTCATCAACGTCTACAATGCCACCAATCGCGAGGGGACGCGCTACAACTACGATTACAGCCAGTCACAACCCGTTCGCAGCCTTCCCATCCTCCCGACACTGGGGATCAACGCACGTTTCTGAACGTCGTGCATCTCGGAGCAGGCACGCCCGGAAGAGGGAAGATGAGGCCGACAGAGGGACGATGAGGCCGACGAAGTGGGGAAGATTCGGCGCGGTTCCCGGCGAGATACACGCCTCCCATGTGGGGCCCCATGGCGCACCCGCGTGTGCGACGCCCGGCGCAAACCGGCCAGTCGTTCGAGGGGACGCCGACCCACCTGCGCAGGCGGATCGGCCGGGCGGCTCACTCCTTCCGTACCTCCTGACAGCTCGCCGCTCTCCCCCTCATCGATGATCGTCGGCAGTTCGGGGCAGTTTGTTGTGTCAGCCGCCGGATGGCCGCGAACAAGCTCCGGAACCCTCCGCGACGGCGACCGCATGTGAACATGTCCTCCCTCGTGGCCACCTCGCGCCTCCCCACGAGGGGTCGCTGACGCGACGTGTCAGCAAGCTGCTCACGTCACAGATGCACGGTCATGTCATGGACATATCCAGGCGCTCCAGGCGCCGCTCGCACCTCGTGTCCCCTCGATGCCTCCCTGGAGTGCCGGTAGCCCGCCAGCTCATATCCGAGATGATTCCATCCCTGTGCGATGGGTGAGACTCAGGTCCGTGGGATCTCGACGACGTGGGGTTGGGAGCGCCGGCGGCCCCGCCGGCCGATCATCGAGTCGGTCGACCACAAACGTCGTGCCACGACGTATCCCACGGTACCCGAGCGGACTCTTGTGCGATTGCCTTCGACCGTCCGCCAAAAGAATTTGTGGCAGCGCCGGATCCACGATAGATTCGAGGGTCCATGTTGGTGACGGGCGACTCTCAACGACGGATGGCATCATGTCGAAGACGCAAAATCTCAAAAAAGCCTCGGAGCGTGCTCGGGTCATCGCTTCGGACATCGCGATCTACCCCGACATCCAGAAGCGCATCGAGAAGGGCATCAAAAACGACAATCTCTTCGAAGAACTCGATGACGTGCTCAGAGAGGCCAAACAGGACTACCGTGACCACGTCGACGATCGTATCATCGAGGATACCATCATCTTCGAGATGGCTCTGATCGACATCGTCTTTGCCAAAACCGACGACATCGAAAGTCCCATCTGGTAGGCGCTACGTTCATGTGACAAACGGTCGAGCCCCGTTGGACTCGGAGGCGCATCAAACACGTCGCCGCCGGGCGTGTCGGGGCTATCGGATCTCCATGCGACCGCCATCGAGCACGGCTAGATCATGGTGGTCGGGTATAGACTGGCACGTCTCTCTACACCTCGAATTCATCACTGTCTACCATCTCCGCTCGGCTCCTTTTGCGGACAGTCGAGCGCAACGGCAGAGAGTCGATGAGACGGGACGACACAGAGGAACACGAAGGGGAGCACGACGATCCATCGAGCGTTTTTTCTCGTCGAGATGGCTGCCGTTCCGTCTCTACGTGATTCGAGCCGTTTCTTCTCATCTTACAACTCTATGCCTACTTACGAGTACGAAGTCGAGCCCAGAGCCGAAGGCACTCGCCTCGACATCTATCTCCGGGACCGAGACGAACCCTCCGAGTCTCGATCTCAAGTCAAAAAACGCATCGACCGGGGCGAAGTGTCGCTCAACGGCGAGACGGCGACCAAAGGGGGCCACTTTCTGGAGCCGGGCGATACGATTCGCTGGGAGTACGAACCTCCTCGCGACCCCGATCTCGAGGCGCAGGACCTCCCCGTCACCATCGTCCACGAAGACGACGCCCTGGCGGTCGTCGAGAAACCGGCGGGGATGGTCGTTCACCCGGCGCCGGGCCATCCCGACGGCACGCTCGTCAATGCGCTGCTCCATCATCTCGACGAGCTGGCAGGCGTGGGGGGAGAACTTCGACCGGGGATCGTCCATCGCATCGACAAGGAGACCAGCGGCGTGATGGTCGTGACCAAATCCGACGAAGCGCACCGCGATCTGGCCGAGCAGTTTAAAGAACACACCATCGAGCGCCGCTATCATGCTCTCATCTACGACGGCGGGCTCGACGACGAGGGGACGTTCGATACGTGGCACGGCCGCGATCCCGATCATCGCATGCGTTATTCCGGTGACATCGACAAGGGGCGCCGGGCGGTGACCCACTACGAGATCCTCGAGCGCTTCGAGACCGATGCCTGTCTCGTCGAATGTCGACTCGAGACCGGGCGCACCCATCAGATCCGCATGCACTTCTACGAGACCAACGCCCCCATCCTGGGGGATTCGCTGTACGGCGGAAATTCGACCTCCCGCACTGCTCTCCTCGACCGTCAGGCGCTCCACGCTCGAGCGTTGGCCTTCGACCATCCCGACGATGGCGACCGTCTCCAGGTCGAGGCCGATTACCCCGACGACATGGGCGAGGCGATCGAACGCCTCCGAGCGGGTGAAGACTGGCGGGGCTGATAGGGAGTGGATGGACTCCGACGATTCGTCTCGAAGCACGCGTAGCAAGCTCCGTGGACCGACGAGCCTTCGACACGCTCCGAGAGCCCTGCCACCGGCTCCGTGTGTTGGTGAGGTTCGGACTCGTGCATCCATCGATTCTTCCCATGATTATCTCCGACGATGAAACGTTCCACTACTGCTCTCTTTGTCATCCCGAGCATCTTCATCTCGATGTGCTTTGAGGGGGGAAACATCGAGCTGAGCACGTATTGTGGCGCTCAGACGTGCGGGCATGTCGCAACGAGTTCCCTTCGTCTCGACGTTCATCTCGATGGGACTGCTCACGCTCTGGGGGAGTATGTCGTATCGTCCGGTTGCTTCTAGAGGGAGGTCGTGGGAACGATGCGGCGATTCGGGGCGTTTTTCCTGGATATGATCCTCCTGATGCTCGCCGTACTACCGCTGCTGGTCGTGCTCGTGCTGGGCGTCGAGTATGATTACACGGAGGAGTGGACATGGACTCTTCGCCGCGAGATGCCCCGGCCAACGGACCCGTGGCCGCTCTACGGGGGCATCGCGGGCATGTTGCTGGCGATCGGGGCGTACTTTTATCGCGCACTCCGCCTCGGCCGGCCGACCCTCGGCCGGTATATCGCGGGCTATCACATCGCGGTTCAGCACGGCGAACCGGGACTCGGACGGGGACGAGCCTTCGAGCACCTCGTCGTGTCGAGTTTGAGTCTGGAGCTCTGGCCGATCACGATCGTCGTCGGATGGTTCAACGACGGAGTCCATCTCTGGGATGAGGGAACCGACACGCGAGCGCTCGTCGTCGAACGAAATGCTTTTGGCGACGGGGATACCGGTTTGTTGCGCTAATTCCGTCTGCAGGCTGGTCTATTCATGTTCCCGTCCAGACGACGGAATTACTCATTCAGATCGGGCGGGTCGTTGAGGCGTTCGAAGTAGGCCTCGACGAGCTCGTCGGGATCGACATCGAAGAACCGAGCGATCTCCTGAAGATAACCGCGAAGATATACGGGGCGCGGCAGTGCGTCGATATCGGCGTCTTCGAGGGCCGTCAGATACTTGGCGCCGATGTTGGTGCGAAGGCTCAGCTCCTGGAGCGTGACATCGTCGCGTCGGCGCAGGGTCTCCAGAATGCGCCCCGGAGGCGCATGTTCAGCCGGTAGCCACGGCGGCGAGGACTCGTGCCGAGTAGACGATTGGGGGTCGACATCGTCGGCAGACGTCTCTCGAGTGCCAGTCGCCCCCGAATGCGGTTCACTGCCACTCCCCTCGGCCGGCCCGGCTTCCTCCGGAGAGGCCTCAACCTCGTCGCCGGGCGAGGCCGATGTCGAGTCGGATGGAGTCGAGTGTATCTCCATCGAGCGACCGGCAGTGGTTTGGTTTCGATGGCGAACCTCGGCGTCCGAGCGCGATGCGGACGCGCCGGAGGGGTCGGGGGCGGACGCGAGATGCGGCGACGACGTCGATTCCGGCGTTCCTTCGGAAGTGAGCTCGTTCGACGGTTCGACCGTATCGTATTCGTTGCTCGGAAGCGTCAGGACCTCCCGATAGAGCGTCTCGAGTTCCTCGGTGACGCGCTCGCGCTCCTCCGGATGGCGAAAGACGAGTGCCACGGCATCCTCGCGGCCGTACCCCTCCCAGAGTTGGCGACAGTGCTGACGGATGCGATTGCGATTGCGGTCGGGATCGAGTCCGATGCGCAATGCGGGAGAGAGCGATTCGCCGCGCGGAATCGGGCGAGGATACTTCTCGTCGATGTCGCCGATCTCGAGGAGAGATTGCGTCAGTTTCTCGATGTCTCGAGAGCGTGTCTCTTCGCCTCGAACGGCATCGTTGCCAGTGCTTCGCCGATGATAGAACCAGCGCCGATCTTCGTAGTCGACGGGCGTCAGAAATCGGGGGTACACGCCGATCTCCTCGTGCCAGGCGTGACACAGCACGTATCCGAGATCCTCTTCGGCCCCCTCGCGGACGAAATTCACTGTCAGGTAGGGCTCGAACTGTTCGATCGAGGATTCGACGACCGATCGCAGGGGCTCGGGGGCATCCTCGAGGAGGGTATCGACATCCAGCTCGAGCGGCTGGTCGTAGAGGAGTTCCTGGAGGGAATCGCGAACGTCGGGTGCCCCCGGATGGTGGCCGATCGCATGGAAGAGGCTCGTGCGGAGAAACTGAGTGGCTTTCCGCACCGAGATCGGCTCCGGCGTCGAGACCATCAGCGGAATGTCGCTGAGGGCAAAGAGTCCCACGGCGAAGGGATCGAATCCCGGCGGCAGATCGATGAGCACCCAGTCGACGTCGAGCTCGCGAAGCTCGGCGGTCAGCCGACCGGGCGCCAACTGGGGTCGAACGAAGGGGAACTGGCGACTCGACGCGATACTCGCCAGCTCGATGCCATCGGTCTGGGTCGCGCGGGCTACGTCACCGATATGCGAATCCTCGGATTCGAGGGGCGAGGCGGCCTGAGGCCGCTCGTGCCAGTCCGGCCCTTCGAGATGAAGCAACGTATCGAGCGATGGGCAGTTCCAGTCGGCGTCGAGACAGAGGACGCTCTCATCGCGCCTCGCAATCGAGCGGGCTACTTCGGCACAGAGCGTGCTCCGGCCGGCTCCTCCCTTGCCGCCGCCGAACGTCACGATGCGGGGTCTGCGTTCCTCGATGGGCGTCTCCGGATCGCCGGCATCCGGACCGATATGCTCTCCGAGATGATTCACACTACTTCCAGTGGTGTCGAGTGAGGGATGGAGGCGTCGCGGGCGATCATAGGCCGAAGAGAATGGCGACCCAAGGTTGCGCGTCCCCCGAGTGCCGATCTCAAACTGCTCTCCATCCGTTCAGGTCGGTACGGCTCTCATCCGAGCCATCCCTCGGGGACGTCGTGCTGGGGCGCCTCGATGTCGGGGTCGAAGGGGAGCTCCAGCGTGATGGTCGTGCCCTCCCCGACCTCGGTGTCGACCTGCAACGTCCCGCCGTGTGCCTCGACGATCTCCCTGCTGAGCGGCAGGCCCAGGCCACTGCCCTTCTCCTTAGTCGTATAGAAAGGAGTGAACATCTCCTCGAGCGTGTTGTCGGGAATACCCGACCCGTCGTCGCGGACGACGATGCAGCGGGTCAGCTCCTCGGGGGCATCGAACTCGACCTCGATCGTACATCCGTCGTCACAGGCCTGGTAGGCGTTGCGAACGAGGTTCAAGACGACGCGGCGGAGGCGTTTGCGATCGGCGGTCAGCTCCAGGCTCTCGCCGATCGCGACCTCCAGCGTACAGCCTGCCTCCTCGATGTCTCCCGCCAGGAGGTTTTCGAGCTCCATCATCATCTCGCGAGCCGAAAATCGCTCGTGCTCCAGCGGCGTCTCGCCGGCGAAGTCGCGGAACTCGTCGACGACGCGATCGAGATAATCGAGTTCGCGCTCGATGCGATCGATCTTGTCGAGCAGATCGTCGGGGTTCTCGAGATCGCGCGCCTGGAGATCGTCCCGGAGCAATCCACAAAACAGCTCCATCCCCCCGAGCGGATTGCGCACCTCGTGAGCAATGCCGGAGAGCATCATCTTCATCTGTCGGTCGCGGGAGCGAATGTCTCGACGCATCTCCTCGAAGGTGCGGGCGAGGAAGGCGATCTCGTCGCGCTGTTCGGACTCGTCGCCTTCGTCGTCCATCTCGACGACGGGGGCTTCGAGTTCGCCCTCCCCGAGGCGGCGAGCCGCCCCGACGAGTTGATGGACCGGTCGGGTCAAGGCGCGAGCAAAGAGCGTGCCCGCCAGCACGACAAGGCCGATGCCGAGCGCCCCCAGCAGCGTGAGGGCGCTGGCGAAGTGACGGAGCAGATCGAAGTATTCGGCGCTCGCTTCGACCCCCAGCACGGCGACGACGCGATCGCCGAGCGTGATGGGGACGTAAGCACTTTTGTGGAACGTGCCGTCGCGTCCTTTGAAGAGGATGCTCGTTGTCGCCTCCGCCGACTCGAAGGTTTGACGGATTTCGTAGCGATTGGCTTTGAGCCTGTAGATGTCGTCGTGGAACGGCCGCGGTCCCTCGGTATGGACGAGGTTTTTGAGATCCTCGTTGAATAGATAGAGTCGTTTGCTCTCGGTAGCGTCTCGCGTTCGACGGAGTCGTGTCCGGAGGCGCTCGCGCACCCGATCGCTTTCGGGCTCGAGGCGCTCGATCTGTTTGGCGGTGAATCCATCCGACATCTCGGCCGAGATCGTCCGCCCGACCGACGTCAGGCGCTTGCCGAGCTCGTCCTCCAGCCCCCGACGGGCGACCGTGTAGGCGAGAAAGCCGTACAGGAGCACGATCAGCAGGGTCGGGACCAGGAAGACCCCGATCAGCTTCGTTCGAAGCGACTGGTTGCGGAGAACCTGCATCGCACTCGCGGAATCGTGGCCGAATCGACGATTGGAGGTCGATCGAGTCTCAATACCTCGGGGCCTCCAGTGTCCCCCGGCAACATGGCTCGATCCGAGGGAGATGCGGAGGTGCGTTTACATGCCGTCTGTCTCTTTAAAGTATCCAGAGATCCCGCTCAATCCGTGTGGCTCGCCGACTGTTGGACGGCATTCTGGATGTGCTCGGCGTGGGCCCACTTGAAGCGCCCGCGGAGCATCACAAAGAGGCGATCGTACTTGCGGGTCCACTGGAGGAGCTGCTTGAAGTCGAACAGATCGAACTGGCGCCGGCGGGCGGCTCGTTCGGTGATCGCAAAAGCGGCGTCGCCATGGCGGAACCCGAGCCCTTCGCGTTCGGCCAGGAAGGGATCGTAGGTCGGCACCACATCGGCTTCTTCGGCGGCTTCGCGGGTCTGCTCGATGTTCCACAGCCCCGAGGGCTCCCAGAGCAGAGCCGCGTTGATCTGCGAGCCGAATGACTCCCGGAAGGCGGCCAACCGCTCGCGGTGAGCGGCCGAGGGAGTAAAACCCTTGGGGGTGGGGACGAGGATGGCCTCGGCGGCCAGCGCCTCCGCACGCTCGAGCGTCTCGTCCCAGGCCCGACGCATGGCATCGGAAAACGACGCCGGATCCGCCTCCGGCGGCTGGGGCAGCTCGGCGGACACGCCATTGCGAGCGTGGACCATGAAGCCAAACCCCCGGGGCGATTCGACGCGCCACGTGTTGAGGGTCGAGATCTTGGGAGGATGACTGAAATGGGTCAGGTCGAGCTCGAGCGCGTTGCAGCGCTCGGCATAGTCGTCCCAGTCGCGGTCGCGTTCATCACAGCCGTAGTATACTTTTGCCATCTGAAGGTGCGTGCGGGGCGAGAAGTCGCGTTCGGATCGATCGTCGTTGTCTCGAGTAGTTTCGCTGCGCCGCGCGCCCTTCGAATGAGACGAGACGAGCGACGAGCGCCGCTCACAGTAGAGAGGCCGTCGGACTTTGTCCAGTTGGGAAGATGCGGGACGACATTCGGGTCGGAGGTCGCGTGTCGGCGGCGGTCGATGCGCCCCGAGTCAAGCTCGCGATTCTTGACGGGGATTTCGGCCGTTCTTACAATTTGATCGAGTCGAGGGAGACATCTCTCCTTTCTGTCGAATGGGTTTTGTGATCACCGTCGAGACGCCGACCTGAGAGCAAACGCCGCGTGCGTCGAGCTCTCGGTGCCGGAACGGTGTACAGGCCGGACGACGCGGAGAGAGCGCTCATGTCGGCTCTGTCATCAACTGCCACTTATCAAACGAGGAGTGAGGACCATGGCCCATTCGCTCGTCGAGGAAGCCGATTCGACCGAAGAAGCGATCGAAAAGCTCCGCCAACGCCACCAGTCTCTCGAGGAGCGCCTCGAAGAGCTCAAGACGCCTCGTTCGATGTCGCCCGAGGAGGAGCAAGAGGTCCAAAAGATCAAGAAGCGCAAGCTGAAGCTCAAAGACGAGATGGCTTCCCTCAAGGATGACGCATGAGCATGAGCTGACGACTCGACGTCGAGCGCC
>JAQCND010000487.1 GCA_028274765.1 Bradymonadaceae bacterium | reverse complement strand
CGGCCCCGAGGGCGTGACCAATCAGGCTCAGAAGATCGGGAGCCTCGTCGAGACCCGCGGATGCGGCTGTGTCATCGTCGTCAACAAGTGGGATCTGGTCGAGAAATGGCCCGACACCGCCGAGCGATACGTGGCGTATCTGCGCGAGGAACTCTCCTTTCTCGACTGGGCGCCCGTTCGATTTACCTCGGCCAAGACGGGGCGCGGCATCACGGACATCTGGGACGAGGTCGACATCTGCTTCGACAGCTACACCCGGCGCGTCGAGACGAGCACGCTGAACGACTTTCTGGAGGCGGCCGTCGAACGCCACCAGCCCCCTTCGGACGGCAATCGTCTCATCAACTTCTACTACGGCACGCAGGCCGAGACACGCCCGCCGACCTTCGTCTTCTTCGTCAACCACCCCGACCTCGTGCCCGACTCGTACCGACGGTACCTCGCCAATCGACTGCGCGACGTCTTCGACTTCGAGGGGACGCCGATCGATATCTACATCCGAGAGCGATAAGGGCCGACCTCCCCAACTCGTGCTCATCTATCACACCGGCCGGACCCCACTCCGTGGATACCGTCCGGACTCATCAAACATGAGCTTCGGACAGAAGGGAGAGGTCATATCGATCCGAGCTTCCCATGGGCACTGGAGCACTCCGGCGCTCGAGAACGTACGATGAAGGGAGCGGAGATGCGTTATCGTCTCCGGTCGGACGAAACGTCAACGTCTATCGACATCACCGGAGGATTCACGCCATCATGACCCATCCATCTGACGGCGGGGAGGCTCGTACCTCACGTTCGATACAGGAGCACGACCTCGGTTGGGATGACATCTCCGCGATGACGGGGAAGACGGCCCGGCAGCTCGCCGATCGGTGGTCCGATCACACACCGAAGCGAAGCCGGCGTCTGCTCAGCGTATGGCTCGCCGAACGCCTGGACTACTCCAGCTTCCTGCGCGATCCGGAGACGCTGGGCCGAGACGCGCTCTGGTCGCTCCTGCGCGAAGAGGTCTTCGACCGCCTCGAGCCACGGGACGAGGACGTCCTGCTCGCTGTGGCGGACCTGGCCGCCATTCCCGTTCGAGCTCAACTCCCCGAGTTGTCCGCGCTGGCGGCACTCGCCCTCTGGCGTCACGCCGAATGCGCGGATCGACGCGAGCGTGCTCGGGTCCTCCTCATCGAATACGCTCTCCCCGACGAAGTGGAATGGCTCGACGAGCTGGTGGGGATTTTCTATGGAATCGGGGCCGAACACAAAGACGATCCTCCGGGACTGTACGAACTCGCCGCTCTCCAACTCGAGGCTGAGTATCGCGAGCACGCCGCTCACCTGGTGGCGCTCTATTTTGCGCGCCGGTTCGTCTTTTGGAATCGGGGGACACCGACGCGCAACATGACGATCGGATGCGATCGAGCCGCTCGCTCTCGCATCCGAGACGTCGCCGACTGGCTGCAGCTCCTGGCTGATGCCGCCGTCGAGGGACAACTTCGATTTCCGTGGCTGGAGCGTCCCATGCGCGCCGTGTTGCGACTATCGGTCGAGGATGGCTCGCGTTACCGTCACCTCGATCAATATCATCGTCGCCGGCTCTACGACACCGATTACGCCCGCCTCGAGGATCTCTACGGCGACCTGCTGGATCAGTGTTTTGCGCGCAAGCCCGACGTCCGACAGTGGGCCTCGCGTCAAATCCTCCGAGAGGTTCAGATGGCGGGCGAGGACAATCCCCGGCGCGCCCAGCGCCTGATCGAGCTTCGCGCGATCCGGGAACATCCCCTTCGAGTGGGCTCGATTCGACGTCGCCTCGAGTACGCCACGCGACGCATCACCCAGGAGCCGGAACTGACGCCGTTCGATTCGTATCTGGCGGGGCTGTATGTCGTTACGCACGCCATCGAACCCTACGCCCGGCAGTTGGTCGGGGAGTTGGCCGATCGTATCGACTGGTCGTCCCATCCGCTCGTCGAGCGCGAGCAACTGGAGCAATATCTCGAGGTCAGCGACTACGATCGAGCCTTCCGAGACCTGAGCACCCAGTACGGCGGTACCAACCTCGATCTCGCAGATGCCGATGCGGCCGCCGACGTCCGATACTTCGTCGAGAAACGATACCGGGCCAGCAGCGTCACGCGGTTCGTCAACAAGCTGATGCGGCCGATCGCCTGGCTCGGGTCGGCGCTCGTGCGCACCGATCCGGTTCAGCATCTCCTCGAACGCGGCGTCATGCACCTGGAGGCGCGACTTCGCGACGTCGATCTCGAACAGTACGTCGTCGAGACCTACCGCGAAAACGACGTGGCCATCACCTCGTTCGAGGAGATCGCCGGGCTCAATACCGACCTCGTCGACGAATTGCTCGAGACCGCTCGGCGTCGAAGCCTCCTGCTCGGCTCGCTCGCCGGAGGGGCCGCCGGGGGGCTCGGCGCGTTCCACTCGGAGCTTCTCTCGCTGGCCGACGTCCCGGTGGTGCTGGCGATCGGCATCGATATCTCTAGTCGATTCTGCTGGTTTTACGGGTTCGACCCGCACGAGCATCCCGACATTCCGGTCGAGATCCTCGCCGTCGCCCTGGAGGGGCCCTCGCCGTCGCCCTCCGATCCCGAGGTGTTGAGGCA
>JAQCND010000477.1 GCA_028274765.1 Bradymonadaceae bacterium | reverse complement strand
GTCGAGGGATGCGACATTTCGGCTCTCGGCGCCCCGAATGCGTCCCGGGTCGACCTGTTGAGACAACAAACGTCGCGCCGTGTTCCACGATGGTCTACGATGTTCGGAACGCATGTCGCGTCGTGTGCCACGACGTTCGGCCGATGGAGACGTATCGTGGGGCTTTCCCCTCGCCTCGAGCCCGACGACGTACACCTCTCCCGATCTCACCCTCCGGAGCGCCCGCGCTCGCGCGCTCGCCCCACCCGCCGCAGACCGGCCAGTCGTTCGAGGGGAGGTGCTCGGCCGTTCGAGACGGCTCGGCTCCGCGGCGACGCTCCTTCCAGACCACCTGACAGCTCGCCGCTCCCCCCCTCGGTTATGATCGTCGGCGGCTCCACCGGATTTGTTTCGTACGGGAGACGACAACTCTTCGGTTCCCTCCGTCTCACGTGAACATGGAACGTCGGAAGTCCGCTGCATGGCGATCCAGACCGAAAGGGGGGGATGCTCACGCAATTTCTACTGTCGAGCGCTCGCGATGAATATTGTCACCCGAACGACATGTTGTAGGATGGGGATGCGTTCCGTCCCGATATTCCCGCTCGATGTGCCCAACGGAGGAGATGCCATGTCCACGTCCTTTCGCAATTACCTCTCGGAGAGTCGGGAGCTCTATACCAACGTGCTCCTCGTGTTGCCACTCTTCGTCATCTATCAAATCGGCATTCTGGCGACCGGCGGCGTGCGCAACGGCGTCGACTTCATGACCGACGTCCTCTTCTGGGCCTCCGGCCACAGTTTCGTCGGATACGTCGGTCTCAATCTCGCCATCCTCGCCGCCTTCGGAGGCGGTATCGCGTGGCTTCGGCATCGAGGGGATGCGTCCAAGATGTCGATCTGGCCCTGGATGATTCTCGAGAGTACGGTGTATGCCCTCATGCTGGGGGGGACGATCACGACGCTCATGGGCCATCTCGGTCTCGATCATCTACTCGCTAGCGGGGTGGCCAGCCAGGGCCTCTTCAGCAAATTCATCCTCAGCCTCGGGGCCGGCATCTACGAGGAGATCGTCTTCCGGCTCGTACTGATGGGGGGGCTCTTCTGGGTGGGGCGGCGCACGTTGAACTGGTCGCCCTGGACGCTGGCGGCCGCCGCCGTCGTCCTCTCGAGCCTCCTGTTCAGCGGGGTTCATTACATCGGAGCCCTGGGCGATCCCTTCGAACTCGGCTCTTTTCTGTATCGATTCTTTGCGGGCGTGCTGCTGGCCCTGATCTTCTACCTTCGGGGCTTTGCGATCGCGGTTTACACACATGCCATCTACGACATCTTCGTGCTGTTCTCGATGTGACAGAGCCCCCCGAGGGCAATTGCATCAGACATCCATCCAGCCGGCCCTCAATCGCCATGGCTCGACCGTTCCAGACCGGCTGGGAACTGGCGCGCCGAGAGGTGTCGGAGGGGGAACATACCTTCAACTCCCCTCTGGAACGCCTTTATATTTCTTCGGGATGCCCGTGCGTCCCTGGACGTCAGCGACCTCGCGGGCACATCGACGCGTGCCTCCTCCAATCGGGGGGGACAAGTCGATCCAAAGGAGGGAAACGCCCAAATGCGCTCACTCCGCAGGGCGAGCGCATTCGAGTTCGATTCGGCGTTCGAGCTCGCCGACCCTCTCGATGTCCTGGTGTGCTTCGCCGGATAGAGCCCCCTCGAGCGCGAGGGGTTTCGCCGTTCCAATCCGGTGTGGCCGCCGGCGCTCTAGAAGGCGCTGGAGCGACAATACTTTCGCCCCCCTTTGGAGCGCCTTGATACTTCTTCGAAATGGTCAACTTGCTGGCACGTCGATGAACGCCCCCTCGGAGTCGGGGGAGAGAGTCGATCGAGAGGAGGGAGACGTTCACATGCGATCGCCCTGGCTCACTTCGAGAGCCCCCTTGCCAAAGGTCGATCGGAGGCGCTACACGTGTGAATCAAGTGTTGCATCCGTGACACCGTAACCCTGCGCGACGTCTCCATGATTCCCGATCTGCCCGAAATTCTCGTCATTCTCTTCATTTCGATAGCGATTTTCGGGATGACGACGCTCGACGACATCGGTGCCTTCGTCTGGAGGTTCCGCCAACGATGGATCGAGTGAGATCGGCATACCGACACTCCGAGGGAAAACGACAGACATGACAGCCGTAGTGGCAACTCTGATGGACCACCTCTCGAGCTGGAATCCGACGACTTTCTATCTGCTCGCCACGGTCGTTCACACGGTGGTGATCTACGGGGGCTATGCGCTGCTCGGCGGCGATCCTCAGCACAACACGTGGGTGACGGCGATGGTGGCAGCCGCGATCGGCAACGGCACGGCGTATGCCTGCCGGGGCTTCGAGCCCCTGATCGGCGTGCTCAGCACATCGTTCACCTATTTTGTCGTCCTCGTAGCTTTCTCGGGCGTCGACATGGGACGCTCGATCGCCGTCCTTGTCGTACTGATTCTCACCTACTCCGGGGTGACCCAGGTCGTCCTCCCTCGGACCGATGAGCTGCAAGCTCGGGCAATCGGAGGGATTCCTCAGGCCGCCCACCAAGGAGGGCTCCAGAAGGCTCCCATCGACAAAGAAGCCGACGAGAGCACCGGACCGGGGACGGCGCCCGATACGTAGAGCACGTTTCAGACGCCCGGTCACGCGGACCGAGAACACACGAAATCCAGGGGGCTCCGTAGACCTCGTGTCCCTAACACGGACTCAAGCGCGCCGGTCGACCGGACGGCCTTGCTACATGCCAGCCGGTGACAACAACCATTGCCAACGGACATACAGGCGCGCTCCGGTCGACCGAACCGGCGCGGCAGATCACGTCGTCGAGAGCTCGAGACGCTCCAAACGACGGGGGAGGTCTTTCGGCTCACGGACGGAATGATTCGGCGCGCCCGATCGGCGACGACGTGGGTATTTCATCGACATCCCCGATGTATCGAGCTCGGCTCGACGTGGCTGCGATTCGCCGTATCGCCTCGGAGGTTCACGAGCCGACCTTCGCCCGGATCCGTTCGACGCCCGAGCGAATGTCGTCGATATCGGCTTCGATGTCGAAGGCGACGATCAGGAGATCTCCGCCGACTGCTTCCAGATAGACGTCTTCGTCGGGGTCGTTCGCTTCGCGCGTCGACAGATTGTCGTCATCCGGTGGAGACGTGCGAATCGCCCGGGAGGTTCCCCGACTCTGATAGACGGTTCCGTCCGCTTCGGCAATGGCCGCGGCATGGATCTCGTCGTGTTCGAGCAACGTCTCCAGCAGGGCGTCGTGCGATGGAATATCGTCCTCCATCCATACCTCGATGATCGAAAAGAAGCGTCGTTGACGTCGACGAATCGTCGCGGCTTTACTCGGCCGCTCGCCGCCCGAGGGGCGTCGTGTCGGTTGCCTGCAGATCGGGGTGCTGAAATCCGGTCGTCTCGAGCCGATTCAGGTAGTGTTCGGCAATGGGCCCGAGCATGCCGGCATTGTCCGTACACAGCTCCGGGGGGGCCACGAAGACTCCCAGATCGCGCTGCTCGGCCGCCCGATGCATCTCCTCGCGCAGCATCGAGTTGGCGGCGACTCCGCCCGAGAGGACGACTCGGGGTATCGCCCGCCGCGATGCCGCCTCGATCGTCTTCATGACCAGCACGTCGACGACGGCCTGCTGAAAAGAGGCACAGAGGTCGGCGAGTGCCTCGTCTTCCTCGGGCACGCCCCGCTCCTGGAGGTGTTCGTAGACGGCGGTCTTGAGACCGGCGAACGAAAAGTCGAAATGTTCGCGCGTCCACATCGGTCGTGGGAAGTCGAGCGCCTCTGGATCGCCCGCCTGGGCGAGTCGATCGATCTCGACGCCTCCCGGATAAGGAAGCCCGAGCATCTTGGCGACCTTGTCGAAGGCTTCACCGGCCGCATCGTCTCGCGTGCTCCCGAGTTTCGTGTAATCGCCCATCTCGTGGGCTACGTAGAGATCGGAGTGGCCGCCACTGACGACGAGTCCGATGTAGGGAAAGTTTGGGCGCCCGGTCGACTCCAGCTCGAGTCGGGCCGTGGTCAGATGCCCCTCGAGGTGATTGAGCCCCACGCAGGGACAATCGATCGCATAGGCCAGCCCCTTGGCGGTCTCGACTCCCACCAGTAGACTTCCGATCAACCCCGGTCCGGAGGTGACGCCGATCCCCTCGATATCTCCGAGCGCGACTCCCGCTTCTTCGAGTGCCTCCTCGACGACGGGATACATGTCTCGGATGTGGTTGCGCGATGCGATCTCGGGGACGACACCGCCGTAGCGACGATGGACCGGGATCTGGCTGGCGATGGCGTTCGACAACAAGAGACGTCCATCGCGAACAATCGCGACCGACGTCTCGTCACAGCTCGATTCGAGGGTCAGAGTCAGCATGTCGGAGAGGTCTCGGAGGACGTGAGGGAAGCAGACGGAGGGGCGGTGGCGTCACCGCTGGCAGTCGATCCGATCGTTGACGATACCGCGGATTTGATCGGCCTGCTGGCCGGAGGCATGAGTGAGATACGACTCGTAAGCTCGTTTGGCGCGGCAGTCCTGGTTGTCGGTTTGAAATCGGGAGGCGACTGACAGCAAGAGCTTCGAGACGGTGCCATTGCCGGGATCGCGATCCCAGAGATTGTCGAGCAGGGAGTACGCCTCGTTGAGGCGACCCGCGTTTACGAGCTGTCGAGCTCGTGCAATTTGAGACGCGAGGTCGCCTCCCTGCTGGTCGCTCGACTTCGCTTCTTCCGAGCCAGAACGGGGCGAAGCAGGCGATTCGGGGGGCGACTCATCGGGCGTCTCATCCGCACTGGCCTGCTCGACGGCACGATCGGGGGTTGTCGACTCGTTGTCGCCTTCGCTCTCTTCGTCGGCCGGCGGGGAGGGAAACTCGAGCGCCGACGCAATGTCTTCGGCGCGCGTGCCCACTGATTGGGTCATCGCTTCGGCCCGGGCTCGAGCCTTGTCGCGATCGAGTCCTTCGGGGACGCTGTTCGATTCGGTCGATTCGTCTTCGTCGTCGCCCGAAGCGGAGGTCTTCGTGTCGTCGTCGCTCGACGACGAAGTGGTTTCGGGCTCCTCGGAGCTTGCGACCGTCTCGTCGCCGTCCGATGCCGAGCCATTCTTCGAGTCGTCCTGACTCTGCCAGATGCCGAATCCGAAGGCTGTTCCAACGAGTCCGATGATGGCCGCCGTGATGGCCCATCGCTGCCATCGATCGTCGCCATCGTAGGCGTCATCGGCGTAAGGGTCGAGGGTCTCCTCCTCGTCGTCGACAAAGAAGGCTTCCTCGTCCTCCTCGGCGAAGCCCGCGGCCTTCTCTCCGTCGTCTTCATCGACTTCGTTCGATGGCTCGACGGTATCTCGTCCCACCTCGTCGGTCTCGGCTTCGGGCTCGACCTCCGTATCGGCGGAGGACTCGTCGCTCTCGTCGTCCGGGAGCACATCCATCTCGGAAGCGTCGACCGCCTGATCGTCCGTATCGGCGATGCCGTCGTCGGCCTTTGTGTCGTCGTCCTCGTCCGCAGTTTCGTCGGAGGTGGAGTCGGTAAATCGAGCTCCGAGGGGCGAATCGCGCGTGCCGGAATCGTCTTCCGTGTCGTCCGATCCTTCGTCTTTCTCCTCGGTGTCGGTTTCGGGCTCCTCGTCGGAGGGCTCGGAGGCATCCTCATCATCCTCGAGCTCGTCGGCGGTCTCGTCTTCACGGAGTTCCGCCAGCTCGTCGGCGTCGGGCTCTTTGTCGGAGGGCTCGGAGGCATCCTCATCATCCTCGAGCTCGTCGGCGGTCTCGTCTTCGCGGAGTTCCGCCAGCTCGTCGGCGCCGGCGCGCTCGTCAGCGGGGGTATCGCCCCATGTCAGCGTCTCTCCGTCGTCCTCGGATGCATCGTCCTCGAGTTCGACCGGCTCATCGGCCTCGTCGTCGACTTCGTCTTCGGTGGAAGCCGCCGAGTCCGAGGCATCGTCTCTCTCGTCGTCGGGGCGAGCCTCTCGCTGCTCGTGCGCCTCGGACTGGCCGAGATCGTATTCGACTCGGACGATCTCTCCGTTTTCCGAGACGCGACCGATGTCTTCACTCTCCTCGTCTTCGATATCGACCGGAGAGATCCCCTCGCCGTCGGCTTCCGGGGCCTGCTCGGCCTGTTCGCGAGAGACGGCTTCGTATTCGTCGGTTTCGAGATCGTGGTCGGTTTCGTCAGTCGTCTCGTCGTCTCGAGCGTCATCGGTCTCGTTGGCTGCGTCGTCGTCTCGAGCCTCGTCAGTCTCGTCAGTCGTCTCGTCGGCTGCGTCTTCGTCCCGATTCTCGTCGTCGGGGGGCGAAACGTCCGAGGACTCGGGGAGCTCCTCACTCGCCTCGGCGTCCTCCCCGTCTGAAGTCGTATCGGCGAAGGGAGACTGGCCGGGAGTCGCCGTGTCGCCGGACTCGTCGGGTTGCAGTCCAGTTTCAAGTTCGTCGGACTCGTCGGTCGAGGGGGCGTCGAGATCATCCTCGGACGTCACCTCGGGCGAATCGAGCGAGGAATCCTGGGGAGACGATGACGTCTCGGAGCTGGAGGCATCTTGGTCGTCTTCAACCCGTTGGAACGAGACCGGAACGTCGCGCTCATCGGCTTCCTCGTCCCCCTCGGCGTCGAGCGTCTCGTCCGAGGACTCCCCCGCATCGGGTTCCCCCCACGGTGAAATACCACGGGCCGTCTCGTCTCGGTCGGGATGAGGGATCGGCGACGAGTCGCGCGGTCGGATGGTATCGGCGTCTCGAGACGGGTCTTCGGGGGGATCCGGCTCGGGTTCGAGGTTCGGCGAGACGGAGACATCGCCGGGATCGCCCACGTCGAGACTCGATTCGTCACGCGAGTCGGTTCTCTCTTCGAGACGATCGGTATCCAGGAGATCGGCATCGACCTGAAATTCTCGCTGGATGTCATCGTCCGAGTCGGGCGCGGACAGATTGTCGGTTTCGGGCGACTCGGCATCCGCCTCGTCGTTCACCTCCGGAAGCTCGGTCTCCTCCTCGAGCCAGTCCGGCTCCGTCGTCTCGTCGCCGAGTCCGGGTGTGGCGCTCTCGTCGAGCGCATCGTCCTCGGTCCGATCGGTCTCGGGACGATCGTCGGCGTCTCTCGTCCGTTCTCGCTCCGAAGCGGTCTCGGGACGACCGCCGTCGGTCTCCTCGGGTGAGTGAGAGGCCGTATCCGCCCGAGCCGTCGTATCGTCGGGATCGTCAATCTCGGAGGACGTCTGGGTCTCCGGTGTCGATTGTTCCTCGGCGAGTCGCCGAGCTTCGCGCTCGCGTCGTCGCTGTTCGGCCTCCTGAAGTTCCTCGACCGTCTCGGCGACGGCGCCTTCGGCCTTGAGGTCGACTTCTTCGAAGGCGCCTCCCTCCTGGGCGCGGACCTTCGCTTGCTCGAGTGCTTCCTCGTCGAGGGGATCTTCATCGTCGGGGGTTACTTCCTGGCCTTCGAGCGATGCCGCTACCATTCCGGGAGCTGCCTCGTCGGCGTCGTCCTCTCGGGCGGACTCGTCGCCCTCCGAACCAACGCCGGGTTCGACGACTTCGTACTCCTCGCTCGGGGCGGTATCTTCGCGCTCGACGGTCTCTTCGTCCTGGACGGACCGGTAGTATTCGCGCGTCGTCTGACGCGTACGAGCCTCGTCCTCGTCGTGCTCTTCTCCCGACTCGCGAGGACCGGGCATGCCGCGGCGTGTCGTCTTCAACCGCTCCGATTCCCCCTCCTCGCGGGGGGCGAGCCACGCCGAAAGGTGGCTCGTCGCGCGATCCCGAGACGACTCCGCTGGGGAGGTCGCCTCGTCGGGCGTGACGTCTTCGAGCACCCCTTCGTCGAAGATTCGAGCGATGATCTGGACGGCCGTAACGTCGTCGACTGGGCTCGCATCGACGACGTCTCGGAGCGTGCGGACGCCATCGAAGAGACGAGCCACCCGAGCCACCTCGTCGGGGACCGTCTCCAGAAAGTCGGGCATTTTGCGGTAATCGGCCTCGAAGACACGGTCGAACGAGGGGAGTCGCTCGACGTGCTCGTTCCATGCTTCGAGGCGTTCAACTCCCTCCATCATCAACGTGTCGATGTCGGCCTCGATATGCTCGGGGCCCTCGACGTCGTCGCGATACTCGATGACAAACTCGCCTTCGGGCCAAAGCATGAGGCGGTAGAACGCCTCTTCGCCCTGGAGTTTGCCACACATGGCGTCGAGAATGTCGCCGTCGCGAAACAGGAGAGTCGCCTCCTCGTCACCGCGCTCGAAGCGAATGTCTCCCGTCTGTTCCCGGCGATCGATCGTCTGGAGAAGATCGAGGACCGTGATGTCGTCGAGGTCGCCCCGGAACGTCTCGGCGTCTTCGCTCAGCAATCGGCGTTCTCGTTCTTGGAGGAGAGCTTCGACGCGCGTGAGCAACTCGCGGACGTAGACGGGACGCGTCAGATAGTCGTCGGCCCCGAGCTCCAGTCCCTGTACCTTGTCGGTCCATTCTCCATCCTCGGCCAGGAAGACGAAGGGAGTCGTCTCCAGGTGGTCGTACGAGCGCACCTGCCGACAGAACTCGAATCCCTCGCCGTCGGGGAGATCCGTCTCACTGACGATCAGATCGGGGGTCTCTTCGCTCAGGTAATCGAGGGCGGTGTCGATCGTGTCGGCCAAAACGACGCGGTATCCCGCCTTTTTGAGGCTCACCTCGAGAACCTTCTGATTCCGAGCGTCGCCATCGACGATTAAGATCGTTTCATTCGACACGGAGACTCCTTTCTCCTAGCTGGACTCGATGGAGCGTGTCTCGTCACTATTTCGCTCGACTGGTGCTCGCCCGGCATCTCCCCTCGGTGCCTCTCGACATCTCCCGAGCGATGGGAGAGCGGGGGCGGGCGAGGCTGCAACCAGTCGTCGTGTTCCCCGTCCGTGCGGACGACATGCCTTCGGGCAGGTTAATTCTTGATACGGTCGATCACAAGTCACACGCTTTGCGTTTCTCATACGGGGTCGGCTCCCCGATGCCCCTGAGTCGCCCCGGCACGTATAGCATTGTTTGACGGACAAATACCAACTCTTCCCGACCCCGATGTCGACGCTCCGGTCGCGGTTCGAATCGAGCCCCCGATGTATCAGGAGACGCTCCCACTCGAGAGCTCGAAGGGGAGAGCCAGTCTCCCGATGGCTCGTCACCGATCGTCGGGGAGCGGGACGTCGAAGTGTTCGGCATACTCCTCGAGCGCTTCGACCGGTGCGCTGAAAGTCACCGCCGAGCCGGGATTGAAGACGATGCCGCGAACGGCGTCTCGGACCTCGAGGAGTTTCTCCATCGATTCGCCCGGGTCGAGCACGAGCAGATGCATCTCGCCGTCGTCGTCGACACGCCCCGCATGTTGGCCGAAGTCGCGGTATCGGCGGACGTTCGTAAACGCCGGAAGCCACGGCTCGCCCTCCATCATCGTCACCATCGGGCGGTTGGGTCCCTCTCGATTTTCGGCCGGGATGAAGTACCAGCCCTTCAGCAAGAAGACAGCTCGCCAGAGCTCCTCGATGTGTTCGGTCGTCGGCTCGGCCTTGGCGCGCTGGACGTATTCTCGAATTTCAGTGGGCATGGGATTCGGAGACGATGTCGAGGGAAATCGAATCGACCATCCGAGGCGAACGCGAATGTCGCCCCTGGGACCGAAGGATGATGGACTCGGGTCGCATCCTTTTCAACCACCCACTCGAGATTGTACATGAGGGCGCTGCGAGCGTCGGGGCTTCGAGTCGGCTCCCGGGGGAAAGGAGGGGCTGCGTCGAGATGATCTCGTGGGTATGTCAGATACATGGGATTGACGTCGCGCCTCTCATCATGGTTCTCAAACGCCCCGGAAGCATTCATCACTCACCGATGCTCGATATGCACTCGATGTCGACCATGACGGGACAACGTATTCTGATCTCGAGGAGACGTCCATGATCACATGGCTTCAGGCGTTCCACATCATTGGCATCATTCTCTGGATGGGAGGACTCTTTCACCTGGCTCGTCACCTCGGCCAACACGCCGAACTCGAGAACGAATCTATCAAAGAAGAGTTCACCGACTACGAATCGACGACATACTACGTGGGTGTTCTGCCCGGGTTCATCCTGTCGCTCGCCACCGGCCTCTACATGTTCTTCGTCTCCAAGGGAGCGGCATATTATCTGACGTCCGACGT
>JAQCND010000475.1 GCA_028274765.1 Bradymonadaceae bacterium | reverse complement strand
GACTCCTCAAATTAAGGAGTCACTCACTTGCATGTCAATGATTCCGTCCCCCCGAGTGGTTGATATCAGCGTTCAGCAGTATCCATCGACGATGAACTGCATTTATTTGCTTCGAGTCGTTTCGAGACGTCCACTCGAGAGGGGCCCGTCACGCGCGACTCGGTCGAGAGTATCGAGCATCGGCTGTTCGGTTGCCGACGGGGAGTGGGGGCCGAGCGAGTCAGCGCACCGCAGTCGAGAGAAGTCCCCCGCGTTTCGGTGTGGCGCTCTGTGCAATGGGGCCATGGCTCTCCGGCTGCGAGCCACCGTCTCCGGGACGATGCGCCTCGAACGAGTCGACATGGCTCGCCCATGTGCGAAAGGCCGAAAGTCCATGTGTCTGATATCGGACGCATATCGTCGACTTTGGTCGGAATGGGAGGCGGTCGCTCGGGCAGTGTGGCCGGATGATGAGCCGGTCCATTGCGACGTGTCGAATTGACGTTCACGCCCGGTTGCTCCTATGATGAGAAAGTTGAACAAGAGTGAGCGACGACGCTTGACCTCCTCACATCCCGCTTGCAGCCCATGAGTAGCCAAGGAGACGGGGACAAGATTCCCCAGGAAGTCTTCGAGCAGTCCATCCTTCGATATTTCGAACCGATCCAGCCGTTCTTGGACGACAAAGACGTCAGTGAAATCATGATCAACGGCAAGGACGAGATCTGGATCGAGGTGGATGGTCAACTCAAAAAGACCGACAAACAGTTCGACAACGTCGACGACCTGATGGGCGGAGTCAAAAACATCGGTCAGTACGTCGGAGAGCGCATCAACGAGATGAATCCTCAGATGGATGCCCGCCTCCCGGATGGAAGCCGCGTCCACGTCATCTTGCCGCCCTGCGCGCGGAACGGCATCTGTGTCTCGATCCGCCAGTTCGGTGAATTCGAGCTGGATCTCGAGACGCTCAAGGACTTCGGCAGTATCGATGAAACCGGAGGAGAATTTCTCAAAGCCTGCATCGAGTTGCGTAAAAACATCGTCGTCGCGGGCGGAACGGGGAGTGGCAAGACTTCGCTTCTCAACTGCCTGTCGCTTCTGATCGACGACAGCGAGCGCATTCTCGTCATCGAGGACAATACCGAACTCCAGTTCGATCAGCCTCACGTCGTCATGATGGAGACACGCGAGGCCGACGAAAAGGGACGAGGCGAGGTGGGGATCGGCGACCTATTCTGGTCGGCGATGCGACTGCGCCCCGACCGGATCGTCATCGGGGAGATCCGTGGAGGTGAGGCGCTGACACTCCTGCAGGCAATGACCTCGGGGCACGGGGGTACGCTGACCACGACGCACGCGACCTATCCGAGCGACACGCTGAGACGGCTGGAGACGATGGCCATGATGAGCGACGTCGATATGAATCTCCAGGCGCTCCGGAGTCAGGTCACCTCGGCGATCGACGTCATCGTGCAGACGGATCGATTCAACGACGGTTCACGTAAAATTACCCACATCAGCGAAGCGCTCGAGCTGGCCGACAACGGCGAGTATCAAACGTACCCGCTCTATCGCTTTCATCACGAGGGCGAAGACGCGTCGGGGCGGGTCAAGGGGGAGCACGGACCCACGGGAAATCTCCCGACCTTCATGGATCAGGCCGAAGCCCAGGGCGTCAACCTGAAACGCGAGTGGTTTCAGCCCGACTGACGCCGGCCGACCCTCGCTCTCACGAGTGATTTCCTCTCCTTACGCGTTCAGGTCTCATGTCTGACGATCGTATCAAAGAAGCCCGCCGGAGCCTCATCGACGGCGACGACGATGGCGACTCGGAGCGCGAATCGGACGCTGAACAGGGCGAAGGTGAGGCATACGATGGCGAAAAAACGCAACTCGTCGATCTCGAGCAGTTGGAGGGAGATTCGGAGAGTAACGCATCGAGAGGGGAGGAGAGGCACGAGTCCTCTCGAGGCGACGGTCGACGAGGGGGACGTCCGCGCCAGGGATCCAGCTCGAATCGGACGGACCGGGGTCGCGGAGAGAGTCAATCGGGGGAACGGCGGGATCATCAGGAACGTCGGGGAGGGACGCCCGATCAGTCCTCTCGACGGCGCGGACAACACGAGGATCGTCCGTCCCATCGAGAAGGCGGCGCCGACGAACGGGGAGCGAGTGAACGAGTACGAGGGCGAGAGGACGCCAACCGCTCGTCGACGGGGCGCGCCGATCAGAGGCGGGGTGAACAAGACGACGGGCGTCATCGCTCGACATCCCGAGACCCACATTCGGGATCGGAGGCTCCCAGGGCAGGGGGAGGACGAGGCGATCATGGCGACAGCCGTGCATCGTCGGATGCCTCTCAAGATTGGTCGTCGGCCCACGAAGATGGGACACTCGACGGCGGTCCGCCCGAGGACGCCACCCGGGATGTCGACGTGAGTACGGCACCCGGACGGGGCGAGTCGGCCTCTCAGCACGATAGTGTCCATCACCAGGAGGCCACGCTCGATGGCGGAGTGGAAGAGGGAGGCGATCGTCAGCAGATGGTCATCCCGGGCGATTCCGAGGAGGAGAGTCACGACGAAAAGACGGCTTTCGTCAATCTCGACCAGTTCGCCGATCAGGAGCCCAAGACCTTTACGCCGGACGACGAAGAGGCCGGCTACGACGGCAACACTCAGTTTGTCGACATCAACTCCCTGATGGGCTCCGAGGAGGCCGATACGACCGGGTCCCAGGAATCGGGGGCGATCGAAAACGATCAGGTCTTGACTCAGGCCTATCAGTTCGCGCCCGGAGACATCGAGCGGGGTGAGATCAATCTGATCTACGCCACCAACAGCATGGGGAAGGCGGTCTTGCTCCGCCAGATCTGGTCGGGCGACGGCCAAGAGATTCCCACAGAGATGCGCGAGCGGATCAATCAACTCGATCAGCTCGATCTCTCCGGATTGCTCTCGATGAACGGAATGCTCATCACCGAGACGGGCTGCTGGGTCGAGCTCGAGCGTCCCCCCGGGACGCGTCTCGACGAGATCCTCGAGCACGAGGGTCCGATCGAACACGATCGAGCCATCGACTGGATTCACCAGATCGGCGAGACGATCGAAAAGATCCACGGCGCGGATCTCGTATATGGGGAGCTTACGCCGAGCGCCATCTGGGTTGAGCGAGAGGACGAGGTCCGAAAGGACGAAGCTCGAGAAGATGAGGAGCAAGGCGACGAGGTCCCCGATGACCACATCGTTCTCGAGTCTTTCGATCTGTTGAGTCTCGAGAATCGAGACGATCTCGGCCCCTTCGGCCCCTCCGAGCTGAAGGTCCATCCTGACAATCGCGAACTCTCGCCGGCGACCGACGTCTACAGCCTCGCCGTCCTCACCCTGGCCACTCTCACCGGGCTCCCTCCGGAACCGTCGAACGCTCGCGAAATTGAAGACGACAACATCCAGTTGGCCCTCGAA
>JAQCND010000472.1 GCA_028274765.1 Bradymonadaceae bacterium | reverse complement strand
ACGTCACCGCCGACACGGAGCGAAGTCGTCCAGGTCATCACGGCCCCCGAGCGGCGCATCGCTTACGCGGCCAACTGGCTCGACGAGGGATTGTCGGCTGTCGATATCGTCAACCTGACGAGTGCTCCCCCGTCCGTGCCCGTGCTCCGCTTTGCGAACACGTCCTCGGATACGCCGTCGCCGACGGAAACCGTGGTGGACAAACGACTCACCGACCTCCGCGATCTCTTCGGACGTCGCGACGGCACGCTGTTGGCGACCACCTCGGACTGGCTGCTCGTCCTCTCTCCAGACACCCAGTCGGTCGAACATGCCTTCGAGCTCGCCAACCACTCCGAGCTCATGGGGGGCGAGTTCGTCTCCGCACGCCAGCTCGACTCCGGCTACGTTGCAGTGGCGACCGTCGAACCCGGTCTCTGGAATCGCCCCGCTTCGAATCATCGGATCTACTGGCTGACATCCGATCTCTCGACGCTCCTGGCTCGAACGCCTCCGCTCCAACAGGCCCCATGGCGAGTCGAGGCGAGCGACGGCCACGGGGGAAGCGGGACACTTGGATTTACCCCGCCCGACGACTTTCTGCCGAAGGGCGAGGCGGACGACATTCAGGTGCCGGGAGGTGAATGGAGTCTCGCTCCTCAACCCCTCCGGACGGGGACGCAGGGCCAACTGAAGGCGAGTCTCCTGCAGACGGGTCGCTTTCCCGTGGTGCTGGCCCGCGCTCAGCTCGTGGCTCACTCCGGCCCATGCGACGAGCCTCGAGAGGGGGCGCCCGAGGTTCTCGTCGAGCGGCGCGACCTCGTGCTGCCATCTCGGGGGGATCGGACATTCCGTGCCAGCTTCGACGTCTCGCCGACGAGCTCTCCGGGGGCCCGGTGCTTCGAGCTTCGGGGGCGACAGCGCAGCGACGACGGCTGGACGACCTTCGGCGACCGACGCACCGTTCGTGTCGTCTCGTCCGAGCGCGATGCTGGATCGGGAGGTGGACGGCGTATCGACCCCATCGATCTCGGCGTCCGCGTGTACGACGATACCAGCTCCGAGCCCACTCCACGGCGCGACGGTTCATCTCCGCCCTCCGAGAACCCTCAGCCTCCCCCTTCGACGGGCTGTGAGTGTCGAACCGCCTCGACGTCGCCCCCAGTGCCCCTCCACTGGGGGCTCGGTCTGTTCGTCTGGATGATGATGCGCGGACGGCGGAGCGCTCGCTCGTCATCCGCTTGAATGCAACATCTGGCGAGACGTCGCAGCCCGGATCCCCGACCTCGGCACTCGAGTGACGCGCTCGATCTTGTCGACTTCCCTGAAGCCCCGAGAAGATCGAACCTCACTCGTTTGACTCGTCGCTGTTCGCCTTCGCATCGGATGCGGAGACAAACGAACGCCGAAGCGATTGCCACGACCCACTTACCCGCCGAGGCTCGCCTTCGAGCCGACCGAGGGCCGTCACGAGTCGTGTCCTGCCCTCGACGCCTTCGATGCGATTCGTCTCCTCGTCGACATTCCACTTCAACGTCCCCTCCGGACACTCGTAGGCGATGCGACGATAGCTCCAGTCGGAGACTTTCAGACGGTCGGGGAGCGGTGCGACGACGTTCCAGCTACAATCTCCATCGTCCTTGAGAGCGCGGTACGTGACTCGGTCGTCGGCCTCGAGAGTCGAGGTCAGCATCCAGCGGAGCGCATCGATCAACGAGTGATTTGCAAAAAAGGCTTCCATGGCCCGACAGTTGGGGGCAAAACTCGGTGTCTGGCATGCCTTGGCGGCCGTCCCACTCCAGAGCCCCTCGCGCGACTTTGCTTCGGGGTGAAAACTGTTGGGCAATACTTCGAGGGGCGGGTCCGCGTCGAGGGTGCGCCCCGTCCCGACGATGGCCTGCGCACTTTCGGAGCGAGCCGCAACCGATCGACGGTCGAGGTCGTATTCGAAGACCGACGACGTCATCGCATGCGTCTCGCCGTCTGATGGACGTCCTTCCGCCCAGCGCAACTCGAAGCGAAATCGAGACTCGCCGAGTCGCCGCCCCGACCAACGTTCGATGGTCATGCCTTCTTCGGACGAAGCGAAGGGGCTGAGATGGGCAGTGACGGCCGCCATCAGCGGAGTCTCCGATGCAATAGGCGTCTGGACGAATGATTGAAACGCCGTCTCGACCGTTCGCATCAGCCCGCTCTCGGCCGTATCGGAGGGTGCGGTCGCTCGTTCGTCGGCTTCGGACGTGTCGACGGTCGATTCGCTCGACGAAGCGGAAGTTGTCTGGGACTCTCCAGTGTCGCCCCGCCGCTGAGAATGAGAGCTCGTCGCACAGGCGATGACGACGACGCCGATGCTGGCCGTGGTGGCAACGATGCGAACAAGGGAGCGCATGGAATGGACACGGAGAGCTGAGAGTCTCGTTCGACGGGACGTATCTCCGAGTGAGACGAATCGTCGGAGACGAGTGGCAATCAGTGTAAACCGAATGGCTCTCCCATGCCAGGGAGGTTGGGCCCTCCAGATAATGACATGAGCGCGCCGTGTGATTATACATTGGATGGATCGTACAGATGTATCTGGCAGCTATATTCTCTCGAATTCGACACGCGAGGTCGACATGCATCTCGTCATCGCCACCGATCTCTCGAAGGGATCAGTTCCCTCCGCTCTGTGGGGGTTTCGGTACGCTCGACGGCTCGAGGCCCGAGACGCCGACGTCGAACTGACCGTGGCTCACGCCGTTCATTCTCGTTACCCGCAGATCGTCGACCAGGGCACTCGCCTCGACGACCCCGACAATCGTCGCCAGATCGCCCACGAGGTCGAGGACTGGCTCGAACGCAACCTCGACACCTCGGGCGTTCCCTACGAGACTGAACTCCTCGACGGGCGTCCCCGCGACGTCCTCCCCGAACTGGTCGATGATCTCGAAGCCGACTGGCTCGCGACGGGGGTAACCGGTCGAGGCGCCCTCTCGAAACTCATCGTCGGTTCGACGTCCGAAGCCCTGGCCCACAACCCTCCCTGTAATCTGGCGATCAGCCATCCCAGGGGAATCGAATGGGACGACGAACCCACCATCGGTGTGGGCGTCGACTTCACCGACTCCTCTCAGCGGGCTACCCGGCTCGCCGCCGAGTTCGCCCGAAACATCGACGCCTCGCTCCACGTCCTCCACGTCGTCTCGCCCCCGACGTACGAGGGCTATCCGCTGGAGGGACTCGCCGATACCGACTTCGAGGATATGAGTGCCCTCGTCGATCGCATGCGCTCGGAGCTCGATGGCTTTCTCGACGACCTCGAATCCGATCTCGAGGGGGTCGAAATCCGGCGCCACGTACTCTCGGGCTACCCCACCGAAGAGATTACGCATTTCGCCGAAGACGAGGAGCTCGACGGGCTTTTTGTGGGCACGGCGGGCCGCTCGGCGATGGCCGACTTCGTCGTTGGAAGCGTCGAACGAGGCATCGTCAAACACGCTCCGTGCAGCCTCTTTCTGACCCCTCCAGCTTGAGGGCACGGCCATTTCGTATAAAGATACGCGATCGCTCGAATGAACGCCGGTAGATCGCGTGGCCGCGGGGTGATCGCGAGCAGCAGTCGGGCGAGTCGGCGCGATGGCTCTGGTTCGCTGACATCGTTTCTCTTGTCGGGCATTCCCGTCATGTCTGAGCTACG
>JAQCND010000469.1 GCA_028274765.1 Bradymonadaceae bacterium | reverse complement strand
TCGGTTGCCTCGAACCCGTGCGACGTCTCGAGCATCGCCTCGAACAGACGGCGCTCGTCGGCGATGACATGATGGTCGACGACGTGGTTGGGATCGCGCCGCTGAACGTGGGGCTGGATGGAGATTCGCTCGACGTCGCTCGTCTGTTCGACAAAGGCTCGCGCTGCCCAGTTCAGAGGCGCTTCCCCCGTATGGACGATCAGATCCGGCTCGCCGACGACGTCGTAGAGGTTGCTGTCGACTAAAAAATCGCCCGTGCCGATCACGGGCCCGGAGAGGTCACCGAACCGCAGTCCCGACGTGGGTTCGGCGAGCACTGGTGTCCCCGTCGCCTCGGCCCATCGACTCAGTGCCGCGCGATACCGGGCGCCGCGGTGGTCGGCTCCACACAAAAGGAGGGGGCGTTCGGCGTCGCGCCACTGCTCGACCAGCTTGTCGATCGTGGACGTGTCGGGGGTGTGCGCTCCGACCGAGACGCTCGACCACGGGGACGTCTCATCCGACGGTTCGGGAGGATGAAAATCGGCGGGAACGGCATCTCGGTGGTCCGGGGAAACCGGGAGCGGATCGAGCGGTTTGCGAAACGGACAGTTCAGATGGACGGGTCCGGGAGAGGGGGGAGTGCCTCTTGCCAGGCGATATCGATCGTCGAGCGCAGATAGCGAAAGGCGTCCTCTCGAGGTTCGGGGCGCTCGCATTTGTGAAACCAGCGCACCCGGTCGCCGAAGAGTTTGAGCTGATCCATGCTCTGAGAGGCACCCGTATCGCGGAGCCGAGGGGGACGATCGGCGGTCAGAAGCACCAGGGGAACCCCGGCGCGGTCGGCTTCACAGACCGTCGGCATCCAGTTGGCGGCGGCCGTTCCGGAAGTGCAGATCAAGACCACGGGGCGATCGGTCGCTCGTGCCAATCCCAGCGCATAGAAGGCCGACGAGCGCTCGTCGATGATCGAAAGAGTCTGTAGGTCGTCGTGGGCGTCGGCGGCCGCCACCAGCGGCGTCGAGCGACTGCCCGGTGAAATACAGCAGTTACGGAGACCGCATCGCACGAGCTCATCGATCATCGCCTCGGCCCACCACGTCTGGATCGCCGGACGAGTCTCATCGGGGGACGTCTCACTCATCGGTGGGGCCTCCGCAGCGGATGGAGCATCGTCTGAAACTTGGAGTTCGTCTCCTCGAACTCCGCCTCGACATCGCTCTCGGCCGTAATCCCTCCCCCGGCAAAGAGTCGAGCTCGATGTTCCTCCAGCACGCCACATCGAAGGGCGACGGTCGCATCCCCCTCGCCGCTGAGATTCATCCAGCCGACAACCCCCGTGTACAGTCCGCGGTCGAAGGGCTCGATCGTGTCGATCATGCGCCGAGCCCGCTCGGTGGGCGTGCCACAGACGGCAGGCGTCGGGTGGAGCGCGTCGACGAGCTCGGCGAGATGGGTCGAGGCGGGCATGTCGGCGGCGATCGAGGTCTCGAGATGGGCCACGTCTGGAGTGAACGCGACACGAGGCGAGTCGGGCACCTCGAGCGTCCCCCCCAATGTTTGGAGTGTCTCCGCGATCATGTCGACGACGTAAGCGTGTTCGTCGCGGTCCTTGTCGCTCGCCATCAGGCGCTGCTCGGTCGCCTCGGGAGCGTCCCCTTGGCGTCGAGCGGTGCCGGCGAGAGCCATCGTCTCGGCGCGGCCTCCTCGAAGTTGGATGAGTCGCTCCGGGGACGCGCCGAGAAACGTCGGCGCCTCGGCGGTGGGGACGATGGCGAATCGCCGCGAGTCACCGTGTCGCTGACCGAGAGTCGAGAGGATGCGCGAGGGAGCCCATTGTCGCGAACTTCGGACATCGAGGGCCCGAGCGACGACGACTTTCCGGAGCGAATCCTCGCTGGTGGTTGCCTCGATGGCGCGGGTGACGGCGGCTCGATAGTCCTCGACGTCCAACGGTTGAAGCTCGAGTGCGTCGGATTCGGACGCCTCGCCCAATCTGGAGGGGGGCGAGCTCAACGTCGAAAGATGTTCGACATCGAGCAAGTCCGACGAAGAGTCGGCCGCGTCGGGGGGAGATACGTCCACGATATCGAGGACACCGCGGCTCCAGCGCAGCGACAGTCGCGGACAGGCGAGGCGCATGCGAGGATGTGACGACCAGACACGATCCGGGGACTTTTTGGGGGCGAAAGCCAATTCGAACGGGAGCTGGAGTGCCTCGAGAGCATCGTCGCCGAGCGTATCGACTTGCCACTTGCCTCGAGCCCGCTCGAAGAGTTCGGCGAGGGTCGTTTCGCCTCGACCCGACCACTCGTGGACGACACCACACGCCAGCACGGTCGCGTCCGGTGTCTCGTGATAGACGTATGGAGACTCGCCTTCGAGGTGCTGAACGATCTCGAGCGGGTCGAGCTCGTCGGGAGCGCGTCGTTCGAAGGTGAGCGAAAGCCCCCCGCGTTGTGAGGAAGAATTACTCACAGCGACACAGCGGGCGACAAGGGACTCGGGCTATCATGGGCTCGCGATCGAGAGTCGACATTCGATCGACATTCAATAATGCCAGGGGACGTCATCGAAGTCTGGCGAGCGTCCCTCCAGGAACGCCTCGCGGCCCTCTCGAGCCTCCTCGGTGTCGTAGGCGAGTCGGGTGGCTTCACCGGCGAACATCTGTTGGCCGGCGAGACCATCGTCGGCCATGTTGAAGGCGTATTTGAGCATACGCATCGCCGTGGGACTCTTGTTGTTGATGGTCTCCCCCCACTCGAGGGCCGTCTCCTCGAGCTCGTCGTGTTCGGCCACACCGTTGGCCATGCCCATCTCGAAGGCCTCTTTGGCTCCATACGTCTTCCCCAGAAAGAAGACTTCTCGCGCCCGTTTCTGGCCGATCTGCTTGGCCAGGAGCGCCGAGCCGTATCCGCCGTCGAAGCTCGCGACATCGGGGTCGGTTTGCTTGAACTTCGCGTGCGATTCACTGGCGAGCGTCAGATCGCAGACGACATGCAGGCTGTGGCCGCCTCCGACCGCCCACCCGGGCACGACTGCGACGACGACCTTGGGCATAAACCGGATGAGGCGCTGGACTTCCAGGATGTGCAGGCGCCCCAGTCGATCGCCGCCCTCTCCGTCGTCGTGCTGGTCGTATTGATAGCCGTCTTCACCTCGAATCGACTGATCGCCCCCCGATGAAAATGACCATCCCCCGTCTTGGGGCGAAGGGCCGTTGCCGGTCAACAAGACGCACCCGACGTCGCTCGTTTGCCGAGCGTGATCGAGCGCCACGTAGAGTTGATCGACTGTCTCGGGACGGAACGCATTGCGCACTTCCGGTCGATCGAACGCGATCCGGACCGTCCCCTGGTCGACGGCGCGATGGTAGGTGATGTCGGTGAAGTCGAATCGCTCGATCTCTCGCCAACATTCTGGATTGAACAATTCGGATATCATGAAAGCTCCTCCTGTTGCGATGATGAGTCGGACGCATCGGCTTCCGTCTCGGGCTCGTCTTCCTCGTCGACTCGCCAGCCCGCACCGGATTCGCGCGTCAGATCCCGTTGTCGATTGAGCTGAAATTCCATGAAGTGGTCGGCCATCACCAGAGCGGCCATCGATTCGAGCACCGGAATGGCCCGGGGCACGATGCACGGATCGTGACGTCCCTTTTTAGACATGTCACCAACGGTACTGGCCGGTTTGAAGTAGGTCAGCAATCGGATGCGTTCGCCGTTGGAGATACCGCCCTGAATACCATTGGAAGCGGGACTCACCCCCGCCTCGGGGCCGTATCCGGCCTGACCGTCGTGAAAGTCGAAGCCCCCCTTGGCCGCGTTGGCAGGGGCATCCCCCAGCGATACCCCGACGACCGCTCCGACACTCATCATAGCGTCGGCCAGCGTGGTTTTGAGCTTCCGAAAGACCGGCTCGCCCAAGCCCATCGGCGCTCCGTCGATCCAGAGCTCGATGATGCCACCGCGCGAGTCTCCTCGCTCCTTGCAGTCCATCAAGTCTTCTCGAATGGTCTCGGCGACCTCGAGATCGGGACATCGCGTCTCGTGTTCGTCGATCCGGTCGCGCGTCAACGTCTCGGGGATATCCTCGGCCCGATGGGGCCCGATCTGACGCGTGAACCCGACGATGTCGACTGAATCGGGCAGGATCTTTTCGGCCACGACGCCCCCGATCACGCGCGACGCCGTCTCTCGGCCCGACGAGCGACCGCCGCCCCGATAGTCGCGATGCCCGAACTTCTCCTGCCAGGTCCGATCGGCGTGGCCGGCCCGGTAGTGTTTGGGATCGTAGTCCTTGCTGCGGGCATCTTCGTTGTAGATGACGACACAGATCGGGGTCCCGAGCGTCTGGCCCTCGAAGACTCCACTCAAAATGGTCGGGAGATCGTCTTCGTCCCGGTCGGTGGTGATGTCCGATTGCCCCGGCCGCCGCCGTTCGAGCTGAACGACCAGATCCTCGGGGGCCAGCGGAAGGCCCGAGGGCACTCCATCGACGACGGCCCCCATCGCCGGCCCGTGCGATTCGCCGAACGAGGTGAGCCGAAGCATGTTGCCGAACGTATTGCGATCCATGGCAGCCGTATCCGTCGTCGAGTCGTCGATTGACGCGTTCGTGTCGATTCGGTGTTATCCGTCCGACGCCCAGAAGGCTCGCTGAGCCTCTGCCTGAGCCTCGAAAAAGACATCGCCGTTGAGATGGTGCGAGCCCCCGTCGGGAGGCGGTCGTAGGTCGGTATAGTGGAGATCCAACCACACCTCGCAGTCGGGGGGATCGTCGTAAGCGTTGTCGCGATCGCCGATGGCGTTGATCACCAGCGTGACGCTGTCGGGGGCTTCGTCGCCCCACCCTTCGCGTCCTCGAGCGTGGTGACGCAACGTCCACGCCGACGCCTCGAGGGCTCGGCGCAGTGCCGGGGCGACGCCGCCCGTCCCGATGATCGCCACATCGCCCGGGGACACGCCGCGATCCTCGATCGCTTCCAAGCTCGCCCTCATCCCCCGAGCGTCCGTATCGGTCACGTCCCACGTCGACGGCGTCTCGCTCGCCTCGAGTCGGCGCAGTGTATTGCCGGCCTCGAGGTCTCGAGGGTTGGCGACACGGTCGAGCGAGACGACCCGTCGCTTGTGGGGAGACGTCACGGACAGCCCCCGAATGGGGAGAGGTTCGAGCGTCTCGAGTCGCGAGGCCAGTTCATGCGTGTCCGCCGTGTCGACGGGTATCTTGAGATACGAGCGGTCGCCTTCGGCGCGGCGACGATGCCAAACGTCTCCTCGGCTGTGGGCCACCGGATCGCCGACGAGTCCATCGAAGCGCGTCGGCGTCGGGGGCGTCAGATGAGGCAACCAATCCTGGAGGTCCCAGGCCAGGTCGAGTGGGTGGGAGGTATGCTGTCGTCGTTGCGGACCGAGGCCGGTCGGCAGGTAGTTCGTGGCATTGTGGGCGGCCATGATGGGACGCGTCCATCCCAGCGAGTGCCCCCGAAGCAAGCATGTCACGTGTTCGAAACGATCGCGCAAATCTCTCCAGACGCTGAACGCCTCGCCGAGTGCCTCCCATCCGCCCACCTCGGGGGCGTACTTGACGACGATCTGATCCGACCACTCGGGATGGCGGGCGACGAGTCGGTCGCGACATTCGGCCATGCGACTCGGAAAGGTCGGATCGACTCCGTCGGCGTGCGCGGACACAATGTCGGATCGACTCCGTCGGCGTGCGCGGACACAATGAGAGGACGCGGGTCGTGATCGTCGAGCAGTCCGCTCTCAAGCGTATCGTCGAGCCACCGACGGTCGATATCGACCGCGGCGACTCCGTCGTCGAGCAGAACGTCGAGCCACTCGAGATCGGCCGTCCGGAGGCTCGCGAGCCGATCGGTCTC
>JAQCND010000468.1 GCA_028274765.1 Bradymonadaceae bacterium | reverse complement strand
CTCGAGGGGCTGACACACGACTCGTCGCCGGAGACGTTCGCGGGGCTGACCCGCCGCATCCACGGCAACAACGACCGACACGTCGTCTTCATCGAGGATGGCGATCGACTCTACATGCGCACTCCCGAAGGGATGGAGCGCTGTCGACGCTTCCTGGACTTCATGGCACGTACGTCCGACGATATCCTCTGGATCGTCATGCTCGATCAACCGATGGCCACCTTCCTGGAGACGTCGCTCGATCTCTTCGACCACTTCACCCACACGCTCCAGTTCCCGGAACTCGGCACGGAGGAGATCGAGGAGATGATCTCGCTCCGCCATCGCGTGAGCGGGTTCCATCTGGAGTTCGAGCCCCCGGAGACTCGTGTCGTCGACCGACTGCGCCATCCGATCGCTGCCTCCGAGGCTTCGCGCCGGCCGCGACAGGCGTTCTTCGAGCGTCTCGGTCGACTCAGCAACGGGAATCCGATGCTCGCCCTCCTGTACTGGCTGCGCTCCGTGCGCCCGGATCCGGAGGACGATACGCGTTTCCGCGTCCAGCCGCTGCCCAAAGAGGAGATCTCGCTGGTCGCTCCGCTATCGTTGAAACAGCAGCTCCTGCTGGCCGCAATCGTTCAGCACAAGAGTTTGAGACTCGATCGCATGGCTCGCGTCGTCGACATGGGACTCTCGGAGCTCAGAAACGAGCTGACCCATCTCATGCGCCTCGGCTTCGTCGAGAGTACGCGTGGCCAGCTCGAACACTACAAGTTGCGGCCCTTTGCCGCTCCGCTCGTGACACGTGAACTCCGCGAGCTCAACATGCTCTGAGAGACGGTACGTTCTCGACGGCGTTCGTCTCCCCTCTCGACGGTCTCCTGGAGGTCGTCCATGTCTCTTTCGCTCCACACACTTGTCGTCGCCCTGGCCATCGCCGCCGGATACGGTTGCTATCGTATCTCGAAGATCGAGGCCCTCCACGCCTTTCGACCCTACGCCCTGATACTCGTAGTGGGATTCTGGGGGGGGGCCGGGCTCGAAGTCACGTTTGGAGGGTCGTATCTCCTCACCGACCGGGGATTTCTTCTCGGGCTCTTCGTCCTCACCTTCGTCGGCGTGACGCATCTGGAGTGGTTCCGCAATCTCATGGCCGGCATCACCATCGCTTTCGAGCAGCGATTCGAGGTCGACGACGACGTGTGCGTCGGCGACGCCGAGGGCGAAATCGTCGAATTTGGACTCCGAGCGATCCGCATCCGCGGAAACGACGGTCAGATCCACGAGATCCCCAACGTCCGATTCGTCTCCGAATCCGTTGTCAATCCCGGTCGAGGCGACTGCGCCTGTGACATCGTCGTCGAGGTCCCCGACGAGCTGTCGGTCGACGACATGCGCCAGCTCGCCCGCCGGTCGGCCCTTTTGACCCCTCTGGCATCGCCACGGCACCAGCCCGAAGTCTTCGTGACGCGCAATTCGAACCGGGCCGCCGAAGATCAGCTCCTCATTCGGGGTTATGCTTTCAACCCGAGCTATGAGGAACACTACCGGAGCGACGTCCTCTCACGCCTCCATCGAGCCATCGAACAGCGCTCGGCCTCCGAAGTCGGATAGGAGGGTCGAGGCCATATGGTCCCGGGGACGGCTTTGGGTTGGTCGGAGCATGTCGAGTCACGATGACGCTCATGTCGAGTTGTGATAAAATGCGTAGACGCTCGGGAGGTATGCATCGTGCGAGCTGCTCGAAGGCCAACTAGTGGTTGATGAATCACAAAAAGAGTGGTACGTCTACGAAGATGTACCAGAGCCGATGGAGGAACCTCTCAATGATGGCCAGATCAGAGCGCTACTGGAACGAGACCTTCTAAGGCCCGAGGATGCCGTTCGGAGCGTGGGCGACGACGACTGGGTGGCGATCCGCCAGACGCGTCTCTTCTCGGATGCCTCGGGGGCATCCAAAGGGGCAGCTTCGCATCACGATGATCAGCAGCCCCCGACGACCCGACGTACCGAAGCCAGCGAGGAATCGGAGGCCATTTTCGAGCAGCTCGTCCAGGACAGTTGGGATCGCTATCAGTCACGCGAGCGAGCCACCGAGGTTGACGAAGTACTCGTCGGCGCCGTCATCACGGCGACGCTGGAGAATGGTTACTCCCTGATCGATCTCGACAGCGACGGGCAGAATCACTACCTGCGCTTCGAGAACCTCGATTCCGGCGATCGCACGATCTTCGAGCTCGACCATCGCGCCGAATCCCTGACGACCGCCGAGATCATCGGCCACGAGGCGTCGGTGACCATCGGTTACGGCGAGCGCGTGAGCGATTTCAACTCCGTCTGGAACGCACTCAAACAGGAGATGCAGGGCGGCTATATTATGCAGCCCGATCCCGGCGTCATTACGGTCGACGGCGACATGTCCAGTCAGTACATCTACGTCCAGGTACGAATGCTCTGGAACATCGAGGACTATCTCGAGCACGACGACCCTTATCAGATTCGTTACAAAAAAATGACGCGCGACATCGGGGCGACCGTCGATGTCCTGCGCGAATACCTGGAGGGTCGTCTCCAGCAGACCCAAAGCTGATACGTTTGCTCTCGGCTCGTGTCGAGGCATCTGGTCTCAATCTCGCCCACGGAGGTACACTCATGCTCGTTGGCTTCACGTTTGCCGCCATCGCCGCCATCTCGCTCCTGTTGATTCAGATCGCCAATCGCAGTTCCGCCCTCGAGGACGCACTCGCACGAGCTCGCGATACCGGAGAAGTCGAACCCGTGGCCCGAGCGCTCGCCTCGGACGCCGAAGACGACCAGGCCACCGAGTGGAACGAGGTGATCGACGACCTCTGGCAATCGTACCATCGTGAGGAAGCGGCCCGTCTGGTCGTCGAAGCCGTCGACTACACCGACGCGACCATTCTGCAGTACTGGATGCGCGAGATCATGCAGGTCGAGCCCGATATCGCCAACAAGGTCTTCGACGAGGACTTCCTCGAGGAGCACTTCGACCCCGAAGTGGCCTCGCGATGTGGCTCGAGCGGTTGCTGTCCCTGATTCCTCCACGACACGCCCCGCGTTCCGTCAGGCTGGCGGCTCCAGATTGCGGAGTCGTTCGGCGATCGCTTCCTCGTCCTGTTCGTCGAGCGTCTCCTGCCCCTGGACGAGGGGGGTCAGGACGTCGAATAGTTCTCGAGCCATGACGTGAAGAGCCTGATGGCGGGTGATGTCCTTGTCGTCGACCAGTCGTCGACATGTCTCGGGCGCCTCGGCGGCGCCACGGGCGATCAGTTCTTCGATCGCGGCGTGGAGCGCGTAGTGGGCCTCTTCGTTTTGAACGGGCGGATGGTCGTCGAGCGAGCGATGGTGATAGCGAATCGCTTCGATGCGTTCCTGCTCATCGGCCTGAAGCCAACGGTCGTCGTCGGGCGGTTCGTCGGCGTCGTAGCGGAGGTCTCCAAGCTCCAGTGTAATCCCCTTGTCGGAGAGCTCCGGTTCTTCGTCCAAAAACAGATTTTCGTGGAGCTCCTCGAGTTCTTCTCGACTCTCGTCGTCCTCGTCGCCGGCAAAGAGGTCCCCCGAGGGCCCGGGCGGCCCCGACTCTCCTTCGGAGGCGTCCTCGTCCTCGTCGGGAATCTCCTCGGAGACGTCCTCGCCGAGCCGCTCCATTGTCTGTTCGTACGAGGCGATGAGTGACTTGTCGAGTGTGGCCGACGGATCGAGATCCGCCGTTTCGAACCATTCTCGGAGCCGATCGGCGATATCGGCCTCGTCGAACGCCGCTCCCTGGGCGAGCCTCGAGATCTGTACGAGCCAACTGGTCTGTTCGAAGGGGTCGTCACGTCGCTCGAGTTCCTCGATCAGGGCTTCGACGATGCGTTCGTCTCCCGTCTCTCGTAGTTCACCGAGCGTCCGGGCCAGACGGTCGCGGACTTCCCGATCGTCGGTGGTCTCCCACCGTTCGATCGTCGGCTCCAGCGCGGGCTCGCCGATGGTCCCGAGCGCCTGAGAAGCGGCGCTAAAGAGACGAGCCGTCGTCGACTCCGAGGAGACCACGTCCAGGAGCGGCTCGACAGGTCGCTCTCTCGCCTTCAGCCCCAGAAGCGTGGCGGCGTGAGCCGGGGGGGACCAGTCGCGCACGTCGGAGGGACGCAGCGATTCGTCGCGCAAGATCTCGATCAGTCCCGGCACGATATCGTCGTTCGGCTCGACATCGAGAATCGAACGTCGCAGATCGTCCGGAAGTTCACCGGTCGTATTTTCGAGACGATCGAGGAGATATTCGGGGTCGTAATTCTCGGGCTCGGCATCGGACATGGCGATTGGACTCCGCATTTGAGTTGAGAGGGATAGACGGCATCGTCTGAATACAACCCGGCTCGACGTCGATGCAAGACTCGAATCCTTCGAGCTGGGAGACATCGTCGGGATGAAACCTATCACACGCCCCCGACGCTCACATCCCTTGAGGATGAAGGCCGTCCCCCGAGCGTGCACGCGACATCCGCCGCACACCGGCCAGTCGCTCGAGAGGGCAACCGCGCCGCTCGAAAGCGGTCCGGTCGGGCGGCTCGCGCCTTCCAACCACCTGACGGCTCGTTTCTCCCCCCTCGTTGATGATCATCTGCAGCTCGGGCCGATTCGTTGTGTCGACAGGGGGCCAACCGACCTTTCTGCGTCCGGTGGGTTTGCATCTCCTCCGCCGCCTCGGATACACTCGAGTCACATTGTTTACGATAGCTGTTTCGTTCGAGCGCTCGTTCAAAGGTCGCCCGGTCCATCCTCCTCCGAGGTGGGTAGCTCCATGTCTCGAGCCATTCTCCATGTTTCGGTCTGGCAACGTATCGGTCTCAGTCTCACATTTGGAATCGTGGTCTCGGGGTGCAATCCCGATCCGGGATCGGAGGGGAATCGCTCGATCAATACCGACGATACCTCTTTAGCGATGGATACGTCGTCGATGGATACGGCGACCGACGGCCGGGGCGAGGAGGATATCTCCGATACCTCGCAGGCGGGACCCGAGCTGGAATGCACCTCGAGAGACGACTGCGAGAGTGACGTCTGCGAATCGGGCGAGTGCGTCGAACCCACCTGTTCGGATGGCGTGCAGAATGGCGACGAGACCGACATCGATTGCGGTGGCTCGGACTGCGATCCCTGTGAAGCCGACCAATCCTGCGACCAGAACATCGACTGTCGGAGTGAGGTGTGCTCAGATGGGACGTGTCAGGCGGCGACCTGTTCGGATGGCGTCCAGAACGGCGACGAGAGCGACGTCGACTGCGGCGGCCCCGACTGCGAACCCTGCGACACGGGCGACAGTTGTGACGACGGTGACGACTGCAACACTCAGAAGTGTGGCGAAGAGGGGACGTGCCTGGCCTCGACCTGCGACGACGGTCTCCAGAACGGCGAAGAGACGGTCGTCGACTGCGGAGGCTCGACGTGCTCGGGATGTGCTCAGGGCAAACCCTGCGAGGAGGGCGCCGACTGTCAGAGCGGCGTCTGTCAGGGCGGGACGTGTTCGGCTCCGACCTGTTCGGATGGCGTCCCAAACGGCGAGGAAACGGATACCGACTGTGGCGGCTCCGACTGCGAACCGTGCGATTCGGGCGACAGCTGCCAGGAGGCCGCCGACTGCGTCAGTCAGCGTTGCAATCAAAACACCTGTGAGGCCGCTGCCTGCGACGACGGCACCCGGAACCAAAGCGAGACGGATGTCGACTGCGGCGGGCCGGACTGTGCCGGCTGTGCGGTAGGTGAGTCCTGCCAGCAGGGAAGCGACTGCGAGACCGGCGTCTGCAAGGGGGGAAGCTGTGCCGAACCCACCTGTTCGGATGGCGTCCAGAACGGCCGCGAGACCGATGTCGACTGTGGCGGACCCGACTGTTCGGCCTGTGCGCCGGGTGGGAACTGCTCCCAGAACGACGACTGCACCAGCGGGCTCTGTGACGGCGGCACCTGCAAACAGCCGACCTGCCAGGATGGAGTCCAGAACGGCCAGGAGACCGACGTCGACTGCGGCGGCCCGACCTGCTCGCGCTGTTCGGTCGGCCAGCAATGTCGAGTGGGCAGCGACTGCGTGACCGACGCCTGCAAGAAGGGCACCTGCGCCGACCCAACCTGCTCGGATCGCCTCCAGAACGGTCAGGAGACCGATGTCGACTGCGGCGGGCCCGACTGTGCCGGCTGTCGTCCGGGCGGGAGCTGTGGGGAGAACAAGGACTGCCGAAGTAGGGTCTGCAATAGTGGAACATGCCAGGCGCCCACCTGTTCGGATGGTCTTCAGAATGGCCAGGAGACCGACGTCGACTGCGGCGGCACCTGCTCAGCCTGCTCGCCCGGCGATTCCTGCCGAGCGCCCGGAGACTGTACGTCGAAGATCTGCCGTAATGGCACCTGCGCCCAGCCATCGTGTGCCGACCAGACCCTGAACGGCCAGGAGACCGACGTCGACTGCGGTGGGCCGGATTGTGAGGCCTGCGACGACGGCGCCAGTTGTACGAGCGGCTCGGACTGCACCAGCAGCGTCTGCGATGGCGGCACCTGTCAGGCTCCGACCTGTTCGGACGGCGTCTCCAACCAGGACGAGACCGGCACCGACTGTGGCGGCTCGGCCTGCAACGCCTGTCCGGCGGGCGAGGGATGTGCCGGCGACAGCGACTGTCAGAGCAAGGTCTGCGACGGCGGGACGTGTGCTCCACCGACATGCTCGGACGGCGTACAGAATCAAAGCGAGACGGACGTCGACTGCGGCGGCCCGAATTGCTCGGGATGCGACCGCGGCCAGTCGTGCCAGACGAATGACGACTGCCGGATTCACGCCTGCTCGTCCGGCACCTGCTCGGGCTTTGGCACCGGAGACGATGGCGCAACCACGATCGACAGCCAGGTCCGACTCGACCCGCCGAGGGCCTCCGCTTCGGTCCAGAGCGGCCAAACCCAGGTTGATCTCTCGAATGCGACGGGTTCGTTCGCGACGGGGGACCGAGTCGTCCTCCATCAGACGCGAGCCCAGCAGGGCAATCGAGCCGGACAGTACGAATACGGACGCATCGCCAGCATCTCCGGGGGAACCGTGACTCTGGAGTCGGCGGTTGCCAATACCTACCAGACCCAACAGTCCGACGCGCGAGCTCAAATCGTCAAAGTGACGGAGTACCAGTCGCTCGAGGTCACGCCGAACGGTCGGCTCGTCGCCCCCCGCTGGAACGGCCGTCACGGCGGCATCCTCGCCCTCGACGTGGTCGACAAAGCGACGATTACCGGAAACATCGTGCTGAATGGTCGCGGCTATCGAGGAGCTCGACACCAAAATCAGTGCCCCTACCGATGCAAGACGGGGACACAGGGCGAGTCCTGGAACGGAACGGGCTCGATGTCGACCGACCGCAACCAGACCGGCGGAGGCGGCGGCACGTCGCACTGTGCTTCGGGCGGCGGAGGCTCGCACGGCACACGAGGCGGCTCTGGCGAGGACGGCTACTGTCCGACGACCTCCTGCAACATCGGGTGTCCCGCCCCGAGCGGCACCCGAGGCGGCACGTCGGCTGGATACGACATGACGCAGCGCATCCTCTTCGGCGGGGCCGGCGGCGAGGGCGGAGCCGACGAGGATGGCTCCTATCCGGGGCGAGGCGGCAACGGCGGGGGCGCGATGTTGATGCGAGCCAACGAACTCGAGGTCACCGGTGCGATCCGCGCCTCGGGGCGCGACGGCGGCGACGGTCGCAACAACGACTCCTGTGGCGGAGGCGGATGTGGCATGGCCGGGGGCGGAGCTGGAGCGGGCGGCGCGATTTACGTGCGAACCAGCGGCCAGGCCTCACTCGGCTCGGGCAACGTCACGGCGACCGGCGGCACGGGTGGAGAGTGTAGCTGTGGGGACCGACCTCAGACCGGCGGCGAAGGGGGAGACGGCCGCATCGGCCTCCGGACTGTCTCCAGTCGGGGAAGCACCTCGCCGTCAGCGGAGTCGCTGTGACGGCAAATGGGGGGACGGGAGAGGTTTGGGATTGTCTGCTCTCCGTATGAATCCCCCACCATCTCCGGGGCCGTCGGCCGTCTCGCCGACACATTATCTCCGAGGTTCGACGCTGAGGGGACGGCTACAAGACGAGATCGGAGGAATCACCCGGGCTCAGATACGTCAGCCACATCATTGACCATCCCTGCGTCTGTGGGTGATTCTGTTTGCTCGAAGCAGTCCTCATCGACTCGACCATCACAATCTTCGCCCTTCCCGTTCCCTGTGCCATCCGGAGCACACTGCTCGCCGATATCCGTCTTCGACTCCGTGCCACACGTCACGCCGTCGCCCGACTGGTTGCACTGGTGGGGGCCGTTCTTGCACTCGTCGGCGTCGCCCCCGTCGATGTTGTCGACCACGCCGTCGCAGTCGTTGTCGACCGTCTCCGACGCCTCGCTCGATCCGCTCTGCTCGAACACCGACCAAATGGGCGAGTCGTCCGGGTCCTTGGCCTGCACGGTAAAGGTCAGCTCGTTCTCCTCCCGAGCCGACAGCCGCCCCGATGGCGTCGGCGGGACGAATGCGGGCGGGTCGTCGAGGGGACGCACTCGGACGTCGAACGATTCGGTCGTCTGCTTCGAGCCCGACGTCTCGTCGGCGGCGACCTCGATGGTGGCCGATCCCGGCTGGTTGTCGACCGGCTCGAGGGTCAGCGCCGCGGGCGCGTCGGGCGACTGGTACTGCACGGCGAGGGTCGAAAAGAGCGAATCACTGGCGGTCGCTGCCGAAACATCGAATGTCTGTGATTCCTTCGGACCCGGCGAGAGGCCCGTCAGTTGCACCGTCTGAGGGCCGGTGTCCTCGTCGATCGTCTGATCCGAGATCGCATCGATCGTCTGACGCTCGTTGACGGGTTCGACCGTGATCGAGAAGTCCGCCGTATCGGAGGCGTCCCCGTCCGAAACCTCGAAGGTCAGCCCGTCGGAGCCGTAGAAGTCGTCGTCCGGCTCGTAGGTGCGCGTCCGGCCGCTCCCCGATAGCGTCCCGTGGTCGGGCTGATCCGCGATGGTGTAGCTGAGGTTGCTGTTTTTGTCGTCCGGGTCGGTCGCATGGAGCGTGATCTGTTGGGAGTCGTCCTCCTCGACGGTGACCGTTCCCCAGCTATCTTGGCCTCCTTTGTTCTGTCGATAGATGTATACTGCCCCCCTTCCAGAGTATGGCTCGGAGACGTACTTCCCCTGCGAATGAGCGCCGACGGCGAGTATGTTGCCATCCAGAGCCACCGAGCCCCCGAAGTTGTCGCCGGCGCCAGTATCCGACCCATCGATTTCGACGACTTGTCCCTAGTTGCTATCCCCGCCCTGGTTGCGTTCGAAGATGTATGCTCGTCCACTCCCTCCTTGACCTGGGGGACGAATTTGCGGATTCTTGGGAGCCATGTATGCCCCGACGGCCAACCGGTTCCCCTCGAAGTCGAGGCTGTAGCCGAATGGGTCGGCGGTCGCATGGCCACTCGCCGTCATTCCCTTCGCGTTGAATCGGGTCACGAATCCCCAGTTGTCAGCTCCTCCCTTGTTGCGGCGAAAAATATAGACCTGGCCCGTATGATTGTGATCCGGATCAGAGCTCCATTCTCTGGCACCTACGGCGACCGTCGAACCGTCGATGTCGACGAATTGCCCAAAAACATCACCTGACTTCAACATGTTGGGAGCGAGAGTCTCAGTCAGTTTCCAACCTCCCCCTGTTCTGTAGAACACGTAGACGGCTCCTCCATCTGTGGATTGGGTGTCGTCTAGAGCTGGACGTAGAGGGCCTATCTTCGATGGCTCGACTTTATGGTTGAATGACCATGGATCCGAGATCGAAGAGAACTTTTGGAAAGGGGCGGAGTAAGAGTTACACCGGGGCGCGGAGTGAGGGATGTAGGATAAAAAAAAGAGCCGACCCGAGCGGGCCGGCTCTCTCAATGTCGACGATCATGTTGGCTCGGCATTACTCAGCGTCGCCGCCTCCGCCGGCGCGGAAGAAGGCCGCGCGGGCGTATTCACGTCGCATACGAGCAATGTTTTCGAGGTCGATGTCCTTGGGGCAGGCTGCCTGGCATTCACCGATGTTCGAGCAGTTGCCGAAGCCTTCCTCGTCCATCTGGTGAACCATGTTCAGGACGCGCTCCTCGCGCTCCGGATCGCCCTGGGGCATCAGCGAGTACTGGCTGATTTTGGCGCTCGTAAAGAGCGAGGCGGAGGCATTCGGACAGGCCGCCACGCAGGCTCCGCATCCGATGCAGGTGGCCGAATTGAAGGCCTTGTCGGAGTTGTGCTTGGACATCTTGATGGAGTTGGCATCCGGCTTGGGGCCGCTCGGCACCGAGACGTAGCCGCCCTGCTCCATGATGCGATCGAAGGCCGAGCGGTCGACGACCAGATCCCGGATGACCGGGAAGGCATCGGCGCGCCAGGGCTCGACGACGATGCGGTCGCCATCCTCGAAAGCGCGCATGTAGAGACTACAGACAGTCGTCTCTCGCTTCGGGCCGTGGGGCTGGCCGTTGACAACGAGACCACACGTCCCGCAGATGCCTTCGCGGCAGTCGCTGTCGAATTCGATGGGTCGCTTCTCGTCTTTGATGAGACGCTCGTTGATCAGGTCGAGCATCTCCAGAAGCGAGTTCTCCGGGGAGATGTCGTAGGCGTAGTCGGAAAAGTCGACCAGCTCGCCCTCGGCTTCTCGACTCTCCTGCCGCCAGACTTTCAGTGTGAAATCCATGATACGTCCTCGACGTCGTGAGGGGATGTCGCAGTGTGAATGTCGTCAAAGTGGGGGCATCGCCGGGGCCGGTCGTCCAAAGGGAAGCCAGTCTCGATACGTCTCGTCGTTCGAAGCAAGCCGATGGCCGACCGGCGCTTCGACGTCACACTCGACGCTTGAAACTCGACTCGAGAGGGAACGACCGGCACGAAGCCGACGCGCGCCTCACGGCATCTCGTCGACCGATAAGGGCTCGGCGGCCGGCATCCGGCGTCGGCGAGTGACCCTCATTCGTAGCTCCTCGTCTTGAGTTCGACGTTTTCGAACTCGAGGTCTTCTTTGTGGAGGGCCCAGTCTTTGTCGGCGCCCGTCCACTCCCAGGCCGCGACGTAGGCGTAATCTTCGTCGTTTCGCTTGGCCTCGCCGGTTTCGGTCTGGTACTCCTCGCGGAAGTGGCAGCCACAGGATTCGCCCCGGTGAAGAGCATCTTTGGCCATCAGCTCGCCGAGCTCCAGGAAGTCGGAGACTCGCCCGGCCACCTCGAGGTTCTTGTTGAACTTTTCGGTCTCGGTCGGCAGGACGACACTGTTCCAGAATTTGTCGCGGAGTTCGCGGATCTCGGTAATCGCCTCCTTGAGCCCGCTCTCGCTGCGAGAGATGCCGACTTTGTCCCACATGATCTGGCCGAGGTCACGGTAGATGTCCATGACCGTCGTCTGTTTGTCCTCGGGCTTCTTGCGATTTTCCTCGGCGGTCTCGACCAGCTCTTGGATGTCGTCTTTGACGCTCTGCTCGGCCGCCTCGAAGGCGCCGTGGCCGGCGAGGACGTCGTCGAGACTATCCATGTAGTTGCGAGCCTCGAGGACACCGCCGCTGTAGTCGACTCGCTCGTAGACCTCTTTGTTGAGCGGCTCGCGGTTGCGGGCCAGATAGTCTCCGACCGTGTGCGGCAGCACGAAGTAACCGTCGGCGAGCCCCTGCATGAGGGCGCTGGCGCCGAGGCGATTGGCGCCGTGGTCGGAGAAGTTGGCCTCGCCGCCGACAAAGAGGCCGGGAATGTTGCTCATCAGGTTGTAGTCGGTCCACAGACCTCCCATGACGTAGTGAACAGCCGGGTAGATCCGCATCGGCCGCTCGTAGGGGTCCTCGTCGGTGATCTCCTCGTAGAGATCGAAGAGGTTACCGTACTTGTCATCGATGTAGTCGCGGCCCTTCTCTTTGATGGCCCGCTCGAAGTCCAGGTAGACGGCGTTGTTCTTGGGCCCGACGCCGTATCCCTTGTCCTCGACCATGATCTTGGCGTTGCGGGAGGCGACGTCTCGGGGCACGAGGTTTCCGAAGGCCGGGTATTTGCGCTCGAGGTAGTAGTCGCGCTCCTCCTCGGGGATGTCGCTGGGATCTTTGTCGACATCGTCCTTGTTTTCGGGGACCCAGACGCGGCCGTCGTTGCGGAGACTCTCGCTCATCAGCGTCAGCTTGGCCTGGTATTCGCCCGACTGGGGGATGCAGGTCGGGTGAATCTGGACGTAGCAGGGATTCCCCATGTAGGCGCCCTTTTTGTGACAGCGCCAGGCCGCCGTGCCGTTGGAGTTGAAGGCGTTGGTCGATAGGAAGTAGATGCGACCGTAGCCGCCGGTACAGAGGACGACCGCGTCAGCCGTATGGCGTTCGATTTGTCCGTTGTAGAGATTTCGCGTGATGACGCCGCGCGCTCGCCCGTTCATGAGGACCAGATCGAGCATCTCGCGGTGGGGATAGGTCGTGACGTTCCCCTCGTTGACCTGGCGCATCAGCGCGCCGTAAGCGCCCAGCAGAAGCTGCTGGCCGGTCTGACCCCGAGCGTAGAACGTCCGTGAGACCTGGGCGCCGCCGAACGAGCGGTTGGCCAGCTCCCCACCGTATTCGCGGGCGAACGGGACGCCCTGAGCGACGGCCTGGTCGATGATGTTGGAACTGAGCTGAGCGAGTCGATAGGTGTTCGACTCGCGCGAGCGATAGTCGCCGCCCTTGATGGTGTCATAAAAGAGTCGCCAGATGCTGTCGCCGTCGTTGGGATAGTTTTTGGTCGCGTTGATGCCCCCCTGAGCGGCGATACTGTGGGCGCGGCGCGGCGTATCCGAGATGCAGAACGACTTGACGTCGTAGCCGAGCTCGCCGAGCGACGCTGCCGCCGAGCTGCCAGCCAGCCCCGTGCCGACGACGATGACCTCGTAGTCCGGTTTGTTGTTGGGGGCGACCAGCTTCATCTCTTCTTTGCGCTTGTCCCACTTTTCGTGGAGGGGTCCATCCGGGACGCGCGAGTCGAGTTCTTTGCTGGGATCGTATTCCATGTCCATGGCTGGTACCCGTCGATGCGTTCAGCGAAGCAATGAAGCGACGAAACGATGCGTCTCAAACGAAGGTTCGAGGTGGACTTCGGCGGTCGTCCGAAGGACCTCACCCTCCCGGAGGCGGCGAGAAGACGTACATGTGAATGGGCAGCCAGAAGAAACCGACCGCCAGCGCGAGTCCGAGCACGAGGGCAGCTCCGTAGATCCCGGTCTTCCAGCGCTTGTTCATGGCGCCGACGGTCTGGAGCATGCTCCAGATACCGTGTCGGGCGTGGAATCCCAAAAAGAGCATGACGCCACAGTAAAAGAGAACCCAGAATTCACCGAGCGGATTGGCCGGGGCGAACGTCCAGTCGACCGTGGCATACAGATGTTTGTAGTAGTCACTCCCCGTGATGCCGATGTCCCAGGCGCCCTGGCCGATGGTATCCGTCCACCAGTGGCGGAATCGGAACTGGACCAGATGGACGATCATGAAGACCAGCAAGAAGAGCCCCGAGATGATCATGTAATTCGAGGCAAATCCGTAGTTGCTGGGTCCTCCCTTGGAACTCTGGCTAGCCTCGTAGTCTGTCGAGCGCGTGTCGGAACTCTCGGCGGTGACCGCCAGGGACGTCACGATGTGCAGTAAAAAGACACCGATCAGCCCGAACTCCAGCACATAGAGCAGGGGGCCGAGGGCGTGAAGTTTGGCGGCGTAGTCGTTGAAAGCTGCCTGCCCTCCGAGCAACGTCAAGTTGCCGCCCAGATGGGCGAATACGAAGAGCACGGCCCCGATGGCGGAGAGACCGTTGAGGATTTTTTTGCCGACCGAAGATGTGAGTACTTGTTTCCAACTGACCATGGGGCAATGACTCCGGACAACTCTACCAACAGGCGACGATCCTGTGAAAATCCCCCTTCTATCGAAGGGGGGAGGGTCATAACACGATGGGTCCCATTTCAAAAGGTATCTCTGACGGAGGTGGTTCGTTATCGCCTCCATTTATGGATCAAACACTCCGAGGGCAACATTTCAACGATTCATTCCCCGGAGCCTCCATCCAGGGACGCCCGGGGACGCGATAGGCGTCACGGAGACCGAACATTCCATGTTCCCCCCCTCTCGCGACTCGGACCGAGCCGACCGAGCATGTAAGCACAAAAGCGCTCCTCAGGCCCCTGCGGCATGTTGAGAGCCCATCCAGACGGGATTCATCCCGCGGACCTCCGGCGTCAGTGGGCGAGTCGACCCGTCACCGGCGCATGATCCGAAAGAGGGAGCGTCTCCAGACCTCCTTGCTCTTTGTCCTGATGGACTAGGCCCGAGTCAGACGTGAAGTCACGATTGGTGAAGAGGTAGTCGAGCTTGCGATTCCACGGACCGTTCTCGTCGGAGGTAAACGTCAAATAGGGGCGGTTGTCGGCTCGATACTGATCCAGAGGGATGGCGGCGTCGTAACGATCGTAGAGATCGGCGAGGGTGTCGGTTTTATCGCCGTAATCCGTTGGCTCATAGTCCTCACAATGTCCCTCGTCGGGGAAATCGGCCGTGCGCTCCGAGCCGGGCGGGATCAGATTGAAATCGCCGCCGGCGACGAAGTCGTGTTCCTGGCGGTTGTGGGAATCGAGTATCGACTCGAGTGTGTCGACCTGCTTGCGCCGGGTGCCATCCTTGGAAAAGGCGGAGAGATGCGTATTCAGCACGTAGAGCGGCCCCCATCCCGGTACGTCGAGGCGAGCCTCGAGGACGTTGCGCTTCAGATAGAAGTACTGGACGACGGCGTTCTGGGTCGAGATCAACGGGAGCGCCACGCGACGCGCCTTCTGGAGTGGCCACTTCGAGAGAATGGCGTTGCCCGAATCGACGGCGCCGAGCCCGTGTTTGGGGATGTAGTGCGAGCGCCACTGCGAAGCGTAAACGGCGTGATTGAGATCGGTGTGCTCGAGCAGCCACTGCAACTGGTCGACGTAGGCGGTGCGCTTCGAGTCGATGTCGACCTCTTGGAGGAGCAAAATGTCCGGATCGACCTGTCGAATCTTCTCGGCAATCCCCTCGAGGTGCCGGATGACTTCAGAGCGCTCCATGATGACCCGGTCGCCGGGGCACTCGAAGAAAAATCGGATGCGTCCGCCGCCGAACTTGATGTTCCAGGTCATCACGAGGGGCTGGTCGACCGACTCGGGCGGATCGGTCGACTCGGCGGCCTCGTAGCGTTCGGCCTCCTCGACGGACTCGAAGGTGGCATCGAGGGGATCGCAGGCCGACAGCGGCCAGACCAGCAGTTCGACCAGGGCCAGACGCGCCGCCCAGCCGCCCCACTGCGGCCACGTTCCCCCCTCCAGCGTGACATCGTCGATCGTCATCACAACAGATTCGCTGCCAGTTCCGCCAGTTCCGAACGCTCCCCCTGATAGAGGCTGATCGTCGCCGCGCTCGCCTCTTCCTTGAAGCGTGTGACGACGTGCGTCAACCCGTTCGACTCGCTATCGATGTAGGGGTTGTCGATTTGATAGGGGTCGCCCGTCAAGATGATCTTCGTATCTTCGCCGACGCGCGTCATGATCGTCTTGACCTCGTGGGGCGTCAGATTCTGCGCCTCGTCGACGATCATGAACTGATCGGGGATCGAGCGACCGCGAATGTAGGTGAGCGGTTCAATCTCGATGATGCCCATCTCCTTGAGCTCCTGTGCTCCGCGTCCGGCGCGCTTGTCGGCCTGCGAGAGCCCCATCAGGTGCTCGACGTTGTCGAAGATCGGCTGCATCCACGGCGACAGCTTCTCCTCGAGCGTGCCGGGGAGATAGCCGAGATCCCGTCCCATCGGAAAGATCGGACGGCTGACGATCAGCTTCTGGTAGATCTGCTCGTCGGTGACCTTGCGCAGGCCGGCGGCGATGCTCAACAGCGTCTTGCCGGTGCCGGCCTTGCCGATCAGCGTGACCAGTTTGATGTCGTCGTCGAGAAGCGCATCGAGGGCAAAGGCCTGCTCCTTGTTGCGCGCCTCGATGCCCCAGGCGCGCTCGTCGAGGGTCTCGAGGGGATAGAGGCGAAGCGTCGATTCCTCGCGGTCGTAGTCGGCCGGCACCTTCGCCAGCGACGTTTGACCGAGCCCCTCGTTGTCGCGGAGCAGGACGTACTCGTTGGGATAGAAGGCCCCCATCGCTCCGCCTGGATTCAGGTCGGCGGTGTCGCTCCGACGCGGCTGAAGGTCCTCCGAATCCAGCTCGAGTTCGCCGCGGCGATGGAGGAGGTTGATGGCATCGGGCGTGACCTCCAGCTCGCAGGCGCCGGGATAGAGCTCCGAGATCGAGATGCCCTCCTCCTCGTAGTTCTCGGCATCGAGGCCGAGGACATCGGCTCGCACTCGGAGGTTCGTATCCTTCGAGATCAGCGTGCAGGGACGATCGGGTTCGTTGTCCTGGAGGTTCAGTGCAACGGCCAGGATGAAATTGTCCTTCTCGTCGGAATGGAGAAACTCCTCTTCGATCTGCCGGGCGCGCTCGTGGGGGATGAAGGCGACCTGGAGCGTGCCCCCTCCGTCGAGCTCGATCCCCTCGCCGAGACTTCCCTGCTCGCGGAGATCGTCGAAGATGCGGCCGACTTCGCGGGCGTTGCGCCCCCGCTCGGTCATCTCCGTCTTGAACGAATCGATCTCCTCGAAGACGTAGATCGGAATCACGACCCGGTTGTCACCAAATTTTTGGTACGCTCGGGGATCGTGAAGCAGAACGTTGGTGTCGAGTACGAAGTTTCGAGTCGTCATGGTGTCGGCTCTCGCATGGAAAAAACGAGCGACAGCGTCGTCGGAGGCCCCGCCAGCCGGGGCGACATTGGTTCACGGTTCGATCGGCGAGTCGACGTCCGGGGGCGATGAGAGTCGCGTCTCATCGAGTGATTTTGAGCACCACGCCGGACGAGAAGACGTCATATATCGGCATATACACTCACCTGGTTGCGTCCTCCCTCCTTGGAGGCATACAGCGCCTCGTCGGCACACTCGACCAGTTCGTCGAGTTGACTCGCATCCTCGGGCCAGAGGCTCACGCCGAGGCTCACGGTACACGAAAAACGTCCCTCGGCCGCCTCGAAATCCAGCGCCTCGATATCCGACCGAATGCGTTCGGCCACCATCGAGGCCTGCTCGCGGTTCGCCTCCTCGAGCACGACGGCAAATTCTTCGCCGCCGAATCGGGCCGGTACATCGATCTCGCGCACCGACTCCTGGAGTACGTCGGCTACTCGCTCCAGCACGCGATCGCCGACGGCGTGACCGTAGGTGTCGTTGACGGCCTTGAAGTGGTCGACATCGAGCATGATCAGTCCAAGACGTCGCTCGCCGCGTCGATGACGGGCGACGGCCTTCTCGAGTCGATCCTCGAAGGTCCGGCGATTCGGCAAGCCGGTCAGCTCGTCGGTGGTCGCCAGCTCCTCCATCCGGGCATAGAGCCGGGCGTTTTGGAGGCTGACGGCGACCTGGTTGGCGATGACCTCGAGCATCTCGCGCCGCCGAGGCGAGATCGGGTCGGGCACCGTGCGTCCGACGACGAGCGTGCCGAGAGCCCGATCCTGGGCGACGAGCGGCAACACCAGTAGAGCCTGTAGTGCATCGATCCGCTCGCGACCGCCGAAGATCACGGGCTCGACATCTTCGATCCGACTATCCGCTGGCAGATAGTGTTTGTTTTTGACTGCCGAGGCCACCAGTCCCGCGTTGGGCTCGAAGGCATCGCCGACGTCCAGTCGGATCGAGAGTGTATCGGCCCCGTCGAGTGCCGCAATGCGATGAATCGCGTCCTCCTCGTTCCACGTGGTGATCGCGGCGAAATCGTACGCCAACACGTCGGACGCCCCGTGAAGCGCAGCTTGCATCGCTTCGGAGGGCGTGAGCACGCTGTTGAGACGGCGACTGGCTCGAAAGAAGCGCTCCAGCTCGAGGTTTTCCGCCTCGACGTCCGAATACTCTCGCGTCTGTCGCATCACGCGGACGAGCGATCGCCGAATCTCGTCGACCAAAGCCAGATCCTCCTCGGAGAAGGGCTCACCAGCCGTTCGATCAACGCAGAGCATCCCGCGAATATGCCCACTCTCCTCGATCGGCATGACCGAAACATGAGCGATCTCCGGAGTCTGTTCGTAATAGACGAGTCCCGGGAAGTCGGCACGGAGGTCGTTCAGGGTCAGTGTATCGCCCGCCCGACAGACACTGCCGGCGACGCCCTTGGCCGGGTCGAGGGTCTCGCGGAGCTGGACGTGTCTCCCGCCGACGGCCTCTCGAAGATGGAGAGTCTCGCCTTCGGCGTCGAACCACAGCAGCGCACAGACGTGAGCATCGAGCGCACGGTGTAGCAGTCGAAGCCCCCCTTCGATCGTATCGTCGAGCGATGCCATTGGAGGAGGGCCCGCCGAAGAGACGTCGTCTTCTCGCGCCGAGGCCCGGGCTCGGACGTCGAGGGTCTCGCGGTCTCCACGCCGCCGCTCCGAGTTCTTCCAGGCCGACCGAGAGGGGGTGATGGAACTCGCGGTCTCCTCGAGTGATTCCACGTCGCTCCTCCGGGGCACACGGGGCCGTCCCACCGTTTGACCGATCCAGACCGTCGCCACCAGCGCCACGGATCGACCCAGCACGGGGACCCAGCCGGCGGTATCGGCCATCCCCGGCACGATGCCGAGACACCATCCACTCCACTCGAGGGCGACAGCCGGAGCCGCCACCACGAGGGCCGAGGACCATCCTTCGCCGGACCATCGGATCGAGGTGGCGAGCACGGCGGCGTAGATCCAGGCGTAGATGGTGGCCGCCGACAGCCACGCCGTGACACTCTGAGCGCCCAGGTAGGCCGTCGCCACCACCAGAAGACTCGAGCCAAGGGCGATGCCCCAGTGCGACGGCGTATTGTCTCGCGTCGCATCGAGCTCTCCGAGAGCCCGGAGGCTCGCGCCGGCCAGCACGGCGATCACGAACCCCTGAAGCAGGGGAGACGCCGTCCCCTCCGACCACCGCCCCGACAATACGAGAATGGTCGCCGCTCCGCCGAGGAGCCATCGCCATGCGGTTTCGTACGCCCACGCTTCCCCCATGGATGTGTTGCGACTCTGGGTCGCCATCGATTCCCGGGCGATAGAATTACTGATCGAGGAGAGCGCGCACCCGACTGCGGCGCAGCACGCCGACGTCCTCGGTGCATTCGACCTGGAGCTCCATGTTCGGCCATTGCTCCCGGAGATCGGCGACCGCTCCTTCGAGATCGTCGAGTGAGACGGAGCGGCCGGCCAACTGGATCGTCTCCGGGTCGACTCGCACCTGAACGCGCATCGAATCGGCGCGCTCGTCGTCCTCGAACTGAAAGACGAGTTCGTTCGGGCGAGCCAATCCTCTCTGCTGGCGCGCGAGCCGCTCGCCGAGACGCGTCCCCTGCCGGAGCGCCTCGATTCGCCGCCGGAGCTGATCGTTGCGACGGGCCAGCTCGTCGTTTTGCGTCTGGAGGCGCTTCTGCTCTTGTTTCAAACGTCGCATGCGATCGATGTTGGAGTGGGTCCAGACGTAATACGCCAGCCCCCCCAGTGCGAGGAGATAGACCGCTATCGCGAGGAAACGCTTCATGGAGCCGGCGACGAGACTCGGAGGATTGGGAGGCAAACGCTACGGTGCCCGACAAGGGTATCACTCGAACGCCGCTCGACAAAGATATTGTCGAATCATGCGACACACGCAGTCGCCGGTTCCGCTCGGATACCGTGGCATACACCGTGGCACGACGTTTGCGGCCGACCGACTCGAGGATCGGCCGGCGGGGCCGCCGGCGCTCCCAACCACGCGTCATCGAGATCCCACGGATCTGAGTCACACCCGTGGTCGCCCCGACTGACATGACGCCGCCCCTCGTCGGCCACTTGCGGGACGCTCTCACTTCTCCTGGGGACGGGTGACGAGATTGACTTCGTTGAATCCGGCGCGTTTGACCTGATCGAGGACTTCGATGGTGCGGCCGTGGCTGGCCTCGCGGTCGCCCTTCAGCAGGACGGGCGTGTCGGGGGCGATCTCATGGAGGGATTCGAGGCGTTCGGCGAGCGTCTCGCCGGAGACGTCGGCCTCGGTGCGGATGTCGATGGTACCGTCGGATTGGACGACGACCACCGTGCGCTGTTCGGGAGAGGGCGCCGAACCCGTCTTCGATTCCGGGAGATCGATGGAGATTTCACTCTCTTTCTGCTGGCTCGCCTGCGTGAAGCTCGTGGTGATCATGAAGAAAATCAGCAGCAGGAAGACGATGTCGATCAGCGGCGTCATCTCCAGCTCGGGGTGTTCACGGCGCCGACTGTTGTGCTCGCGGAGATTCATGCCGCCTCCTCCCGGGGCTCGGCATCCTCGTCGGAATCGTCGGCGTTGTCGGCATCCGACGTCTCGTCGGAGTTGCCCGCCCGAGAGGACGATCCAGCGTCATCGGAGTCGGCAGTCGTCCCGCCGCTCGATGTTTGCCCAGATGTTCGGGACGCCACATGTTCGGGCGGGACGATATGGTCGATCGCCTCCATGGCGTATTCCTCAATCTCGACGGCGTAGCGGTCGATGCGACTCAGGATGTAGCGGTAGCCCAGGTAGACCGGGATCGCCACGGCGAGTCCAGCCGCCGTCGTGATCAGCGCCTGCCAGATGCCACTCGCCAGCGCCTGCGTCTGGACCTGGCCGCCGGCCGAGGCCTGCTGGACGACGTCCTGGAAGACACCGATCATCCCGAGCACGGTCCCGAGCAGTCCGATCAGCGGCGAGACGGTCGCAATGGCCCCGAGTGCATTGACGAAGCGCTCCATCCGGAAGACCTCGCGCTTGCCTTCCTCGCTGACGGCCTCTTTGACGATGTCGCGATCGCAGTCAGCGCGTTCGAGGCCCGCTACCACCATGTGCGCCAGGGGAAAGTCGTGATCGCGACAGAGATCTTCGGCCGCCTCGAATCGCTCTTCACTCAGATTTTGTTCGAGCTGTTCGAGAAACCAGTCGGGGAGGATGTTCGAGCGACGCAACCGCCAGAGCCGCTCCACGAAAAAAGTGAGCCCCACGACCGAGCAGAGCCCGATCGGGATCATCAGCCAGCCCCCCTTGGAGACGAACGCGTAGAATTCATACATCGTCAGTGGCCTCCCGGGCGCCGGGCCCGACGTCGAGGAGACGTATCCTCTCCGACGATCGAGCGCGTCTCGCGACGAGTTGTGTCAATCTCGACCTCCGTCTTGTTCGAGCGGTATGGCTTGAGACGGGCCTTCGTTGTCTCGACGCTCGAGCACGTCGAAAAGAGCGTCGAAGAAGGGATACATCTCCTGGCGTCGATAGTAGTTCCGGAGTGTTTCGACATCGATATCGTTGGCCTCGCAGTACGACTGGACACGCTCCGCGAGTGTGCGAGCTCGACGCCCGACGATCGAGCGGAGGACGACCAGCACGATCAACCCGCCAGTGATCGCGCCGAGCCACGGATACGGCGACCACAGATATCCCCACCACCAGGCGCCGCCGATACTGCCCACGATCGTCAGCAAGAGGGTGATGCCGCCCCCTGCATATACATAGCTGAAACGCCGGCTGATCATGCGGACGAACGCCCGGTGTTGCTCCACAGCGGGGAGGTCGTCATCGGAGCCACCGGCGTTATCGCTCGCCCCCTCGCCGCCAGCGCCGGATGACTCGAGCTGCGAGTTCGAGTCGCTCGACACCTCGGCGGGCTCGGCCTCCTGCGTATCGGGTGGAGATGTCTCGGAATGATTCGTCGTCATGCCTCCGTCGGGGTTGTCCGTCGAGGACTGCTGCCAATGTTGTACATACAGACGGAAAGTTTCCGATGAAAGAGTCCATCGCCTCGAGGGGACGATTCGGCTCGACCGCCCAGGTGCCATCCCGCATGTCATCCGGATGACGGCGAGTTTCGTCCTCTGGACGCGCCTTTCTGTCAGGTTGGGAGGGCGTGAGGCGCTCTGCGCCCACGTCGCATCCCTTGCCATCGAATGCGTCGTCGGGAGCCGCTGCGAGTGGTGAGTCTCGGCACTCGCTTCTTTGTATGAAATGTACGGGACTGTCTGTGCATTCAATTGAAGTGGCACGTGGCTGGAGAACGGTCCCCGCAACCTCAGACGGCCGCTCCCGGTATTGGCGAATATAATATCCACATGAGGAGCAGATATGACAGCATCTGAAGAGGTAAGCCACCAACCCATTCCCACAAACGAAGGCGACACTCTCGCCGAGAGTTTTCGCTACTACTTCGAGCGATCTGGAGGCGAAGTCGAGGTCAACGAATCCTACGAGGACGATTATCTCCTCGACTTCATCGTCACGGAGCTCGAGAATGTGCACGCGCACGTCAATCTCGGGATCCACGTGACGAGCGAGGAGGATGACCTCGAACAGCAAAAGACCTTTTTGAAGGCGTCCGAGCGCGGAGTCGTCCTGAAATCGATTTACATTGAGCTCTCGGACGCGACCAGCGACTCGGGCGGGCTGCTGATCGCATTCGGCGCCTGCCTCTCTTTTCTGTTCGATCAACGGTACTCGCAAGTCGACTCCATCGGCATCCGGGTCGAGGAAAACTGCTCGTTCAACTTCTTCGACCTCGAAGAGAACATCGAGCGCCTCGAGCGCATGTCGATGGACGAAGACCTGACGGTTGGCGAGGACCTCGCGGGCCGGATCATCGCCTACTTCACCGAGAAGGGCTTCGGGTTCATCCAGACCGACGAAGAGCGGAAGTTCTTCTTCCACATCGCCAACGTCGTCGACGACGACCTGCGCGCTCGACTGCCCTCGTACGTACCGGGTGAGACGATCGACGTGGCCTTCCAGTACGGAGGACACGACGGCAAGAAATATCCCAAGGCCATCAACGTCTCGCTGGCGCCCGAGGAGCGCTCTGAAGAGTCGTAAACGCCCCGAGCATTCGACTTCGGACGGCTCTCCCCCTTATCGTACTGCACGTCTGATGCCACCCGGTGGGTCTCGTGTCACCCGGCACGAGCCCTCCGGGTTCGTGCTTTGCTGTCAGCTCTGGAGCGCCGCCGAGCATGGCTCTCGATGTCCGACGTCTGCACGTTCGCGGGGTTGAATCCCTGATCTGTCTGTTCGCGATGACCGGTCTCGTCCCGGGGATATGTCTGTCGTCGGCCGAGGCACGCAAACCCGGAGAGGCATCGCGCATTGCTCAGCCGACTCCTCCGTATCGCCCTCCCCACACTTCGTCGACGCCCTGGCCGGCGCCCCTCGATTTTCAATTCGGCATGGAAGAGCTCTATCGAGCCTCCGACATGTCGGGGGACGATGTCGTCGCCCATCTGGGACTCGATTCGTTCGACGGGTGCCTCGAATTGACCGACCGCAAGGCGCTCGTGCGGCGCCGAGAGCGATGGCGCCACGCGCTCCGCATCCTGAGTTACACCCGTCCCGAGAGACTGTACGGATGGTTGATCGGCGTCCGCGAGCCGCCCGCTGCCGTGCTCACCGAGGTGCGTCATCAACGCAACTGTCTGATCGATGCCATGTTTCGGGCAGCCGAGATGCCCGAGCACTTCAACGTCGACCTCCAGGGGCGGCGTCTCCAGTCGAAGGAACGTTTCGAACGTTGGAAGCAATGGTATCGAACGCATCGCCGCCGACGTCGCCAACTGCGTCGAGCCGTCACCCAGTCGCATCTCCGGTCGGCGACGGCTCAGGCCTCGATCTGGTATCAGAAATTCATGCTGGACGATTCTCACTTCAATCGAGTCACCGTCGAGGCCGCCCGAAAGTGTGGCCTCCGGGCCGGCGTCTCCTGGAAATCAGAGCTCGAACGCCACCGCCGCTGCTGGTTCGAGACGCTCGACGGGCCCGCTCGCGAGCGGCAGATTCTGACGGCCTCCTCCGCCCCCGGCATCTCCCGTCATCACTGGGGGACGGAGATCGATCTCTTCGGACTGAATCCGTATCACTTTCGAGAGGACCGGGTGTACGCCGAGGAGTACGACTGGCTCTCTCAGCATGCTCTCGACTTCGGATTCTTTCAGACGTATCATCGCGACAAGCCCGACCCCGATCGTCCCGGCTACATCGCCGAACCCTGGCACTGGTCGTACTATCCCATCGCCCAGGCGCTCACCTCATTTGCCTCCGAGCACGAGGACGAGTTCGACGAACGGCTCAACGATATGTGGGACCGTCTGGAGCGCCGTTTCAACACCATCGGCAGCAAGGATTACCATTATTTTCAGTATGTCCGCCACCACTGGCGAGCCTTCGTCTTCAATATCACGGTCCCCGAGTTCGAGGCCTCCGGCGCCGAGCGCGAAGACGATACGTGAGGCGATCGAAAATCTCGAACGGGCACGCCTCGTCCCAATGCCGCGAAGGGCCTCTACCGTCGCGTTGAAAGCTGTGTCCTCCCCTCGATAATCCGAAGGCTCCGATCGACATTCTCTCCTCCGACAAGGGAGTGCTCATGCGCATGTCGGCTCGCACGTTACTCGTACTTGTGGCACTCGGTTTGCTCACCTCCTGTGCCAGGTGGGTCTCCGCCTGTGCCCCGAAGGCCAGGTTGATCGAGGGAGAGATTCGACAGCAGCTTCGGGCCACGCCCGAGAACGGCTCGGGCGAGTCGATCGATCATTCGACATACGCGGAGCTTCTCGCTGAGCACGTCGACGAACGGGCGGGACGGGTCGATTACTCGGGGCTCCAATCGGATCGTGAGTCCCTGACCTCGTATCTCGACCGCCTCGCCGCCATCGATCTGGCGGCGATCTCCGACGACGCTCAGATGGCACTTCTCATCAACGCCTACAACGCCTGTACACTCGAACTGATCCTCCGACACTACCCCGATCTCGACTCTATCAAGGACATCGACGATCCGTGGGGACAGCCATTGTGTACCGTCGGGGGCCACGATCTGACGCTCGACGAGATCGAACATCGCATCCTCCGGCCGCTCTATCGCGATCCCCGTATCCATTTTGCCGTCAATTGTGCCTCGATCGGATGCCCCCCGCTGGCCGAGACGCCCTACACGAGCCGCGATCTCGAAGCTCAGCTCGATCGGGCCGCCGAACGAACCCTCCAGAGCGCTCGATACGTCCGAGTCGATGACGGGAAGCTCCACCTCAATCCCATCATGAACTGGT
>JAQCND010000464.1 GCA_028274765.1 Bradymonadaceae bacterium | reverse complement strand
CTCGAGGGGTATTCGGACTCCCAAGGAAACTCGAGGGGTATTCGGACTCCCAAGGAAACTCGAGGGGTATTCGGAGCGCCAGCATCCCTGCTGGCAAGTCGCCGAGCGACTCCTTTTGGGGAGAAGCGAAGCGACAGTATTTGTCCTCTACGGAGGGTGGATTCAGTAAGACCGGCGGGGACGCCGGCGCTCCAGGGTTCTCATCGCTCGTCGACGGACTCGGGCTCGCCCACCAACATAGTTGCCTCGCAATGCCAGCCGGCGGGGACGCCGGCGCTCCGAAAGATCGGACTTCGCAGGAGGCTCGAGGGGTATTCGGACTCCCAAGGAAACTCGAGGGGTATTCGGAGCGCCAGCATCCCTGCTGGCAAGTCGCCTGGGCGGGAGGCCCCCTCACGGAGAGCTCGGTCGACGGGGAGGGCGAGCCTTTCGTGGATTGGAGCCGAGGGGCATCAGGCGTCTTCGTACATGCCGTCGATCGCTTCGTCGTATTTGTCCTCGACGACCCGGCGTTTGACCTTGCGAGTCGGGGTGAGCTCGCCGCTCTCCTGGGTAAAATCTTGCGGGAGGATGGTGTATTTTTTGATTGTCTCCACCCGGGCGAGATCATCGTTGATGGACTGGATGTGGTCGTCGATGTAAGCCCGAAAATCGGGATCGTCGGCCAGTTTCTCGGAGTCGGAGCTCGACCAATCGTGAGTTTCGGCGAGGGCCTCGGTGCGGTCGGCGTTGATAGTGAGGAGAGCGGTCAGATACTTGCGCCGATCGCCGATGACGACGACGTTGCTGATGCCGTCGATCTCTTTAATTTTACTCTCGATCTTTTTGGGGGCGATGTTTTTGCCGCCAGCCGTGATGATGATCTCTTTTTTGCGGCCGGTGATCGTCAGGAAGCCGTCCTCGTCGAACTCTCCGATGTCGCCGGAACGAAGCCATCCATCCTCGGTGAATGCCTCCTCGGTCGCCTCCGGGTTCTTGTAGTACCCCTTGAAGACGTTGCCGCCTTTGACGAGAATTTCGCCCTCGGATTCGCCCTCGTATCGACCCTCGTCGCCGATCTCGAGCTCGATGCTGGGAAGGGGCAGACCGACGGTGCCGAGTTTCGTCTTGCCGGGCTGGGGGAAGTTGACGGTCGTCGGCCCGCAGTCCTCGGACTGGCCGTAGACCTCCCGGATGATGATGTCACAGGAGAGGAAGAACTCGAGGACGTCGCGGCCGATGGGGGCGGCGGCGCTGATGGGGACGCGCAGGCGGTCGAGCCCCAGCTCCTTTTTGAGGCGCGAGAAAAACAGGAAGTCGGCGAGCTTGTATTTGAGACTGAGCAGTCCCGTGACTTCGCCGTTTTCGATGAACTCGTGGCCTGCCTCGCGGCCGACCGACCGGCACCACTCGACGAGCTTGGCCCGGAACCCGCTGGCCTCGTCGAGTTTGGATTTGAGCGCCGACTCGAACTTCTCCCAGATGCGGGGCACGCCGAAGAAGAAAGTCGGCCGCGCCGCCTCCAGCGCCTCGCGGACGTCGTACAGGCCCGGGGCGAACCAGATCGAATAGCCGAAGGTCACCGAAAGGTGGATGGAAAACATCTGCTCGGCGATGTGCGACAGCGGAAGATACGAGACCATGCAGTCGTCGTCTCGCACCTCGCCGATGACGCTCTTGGCCTCGTCGGCAGTAAACGAGAGATTGTCGTGGGTGAGCATCACACCTTTGGGATCGCCGGTCGTGCCACTGGTGTAGATCATCGTGGCCACGTCGTCGCCCTCGATCGCCTCGAACCGCTCGTCAACCTCGTCGAGATAGTCGGCGCCCTCCTCGACGAAATCGTCGAAGGCGACGACCATCTCGTCGTCGACCTCGTCGGCCTCGCGGATCATGACGATCCGCTCCAGATCCGGCAGTTCGTCCCGGACCTCGTCGACTTTCGCCCACTGCTCGCGGTTCTCGACGACGAGGATGCGTGATTCGGAGTGGCGGGCGATGTAAGCGACCTCTTCGGGGGAGTTGGTCTGGTAGATCCCGACGGGCACGGCTCGGCCGATCATCGCCCCAACGTCCGCGATCACCCATTCGGGACAGTTGTAACTGCAGATGGCGATGTTGTCGCCGGGGTCGTAGCCGCTTCCGATCAGAGCGCCGGCGAATTTCCGACAGCGCTCGCCGTAGGTTGCCCAGTCGATCGAGCGCCACTGTTCGCCCTGCTGATACCAGAGGGCGGGCTCGTGGCCGAGCTCGTCGACTCGGTTCATGAGTCGGTCGACAATGGTGTCTCGCTGCGTCACAACATCCTCCAAATCATTCAAATCAACGTCTATCCCAACCAATACGTCAGGCAGTTCGAGTGGGTTGCCGAGCTCGCGTTCGGATGCTCGACTGAATATCAGTCGAGCAGTGGCACGAAGTCATCGTGCTCGACGAGGTATCGCCGCCGACGCGCGGCCAGATGTTCCTCGCGGGCCTCGTCCGTCATGGTCTCGAGGAAACCGTCGCTCTCCTCGCGGACGTGGCGGTTGAGGCGCCGCCGCTCGTCGTCCTCCATCGTTTCCAGATATTGTTCGATGATCTCCCGTTCGAGTTCCATCAGTTGCTCGTAGGGTTCTCGCGTGGACGTGTTCGACCGTCTCCCCAGTTTTTGTACGTACCGCCACGCTCGACGGTAGATCGCCCGTCGTTCTTCGGACTCGCACTGGCGGCCAGCTCGTTCGACGTTGGCGAGGGCTCGTTCGAAGAGATGAGGCATTTCGTGCTCCCGGGAGGACCCAGTCGTCTCAGTCGTCTCGGACGTGTCGTCTATCGTATCGGAGTGGTTCGTCGCGTCGTCGGATGAAGAGGCGTCGGTGTCTCTCCCATCGCAGGTTTCCGCCGCGCCGGGACGACCGGCCGAACGCTCCCTCGCCCGCTCGACGCGAGGTTCGATGTAGTGCCGACAGGCGTGCAGATCGCGAGGGGGATCGTCGTCGGGCATTGCTTCGACCGCCTCGCGTACGCCCTCGCAGATTGCGGCCGCCGAGGCTCCCTGGGCACGCCAGTTTTTGAGCAATTCGAGGTCGCGACCGCTGAAAAACATCGCTCGTCCGGTTAGCTCCGTAAAATACACCTGAACGGCGTCGAAGTAACCGAGATCGTCGGGATATGTACTCATCGCGATTGCATCTGTCGAAGGCGACGAGCCAGTCGCGTGTAACGCGTCTGAGCCGTATCGTTGTCGACCGCGATCCAGACGGCGTCCCGCGAGCCGATCAACATGACGAGCTCTCGGGCTCGCGTGACCGCCGTGTAAAGCAAATTTCGCTGGAGCATGATGTAGTGCTGTTTGACCACCGGAATGACCACGGCGGGATATTCACTTCCCTGGCTCTTGTGGACCGTGATGGCGTAGGCCAGGGCCAGTTCGTTGAGCGCGCTAAAGGGGTATTCGACGTCTCGATCGTCGAATCGGACGACGAGCGTGTCGTTGAAGTCGTCGATCTCGCGGATCGTGCCGATATCGCCGTTGAAGACGTCGAGATCGTAGTTGTTGCGGGTCTGCATGACGCGATCGCCGACTCGCCAGAGGCGGTCGCCGCGCTCGAGCTCGGGGGCGTCGGTGTGAAACTGGGCCTGGAGTCGCTGGTTGAGCTCGCGACAGCCGACATCGCCTCGATGCATCGGCGACAGGATCTGGATGTCGCGGACCGGGTCGAATCCAAAGGCCGAGGGGATGCGGTCGGTGACGGCGTCGACGATCAGAGATTGGGCCTCGACCGGATCGTCGGCGGCGATCGTGTAGAAATCGGAGAGGTCGCCGTCGGTCGATTCCGTCGAAGCCGGGAGTTCGCCTCGATGGATGCGGTGGGCGTTCTGGACGATGCCGGAGGTCTCGTGCTGGCGAAAGATCTCGGTCAGCTCCACGACGCGGGCGACGCCGCTGTCGATCAGCTCGGCGAGGACGTCGCCGGGCCCGACACTGGGGAGCTGGTCGATGTCGCCGACTAAAATGAGCGAGGCCCGAGGCGGGAGGGCGCGCACGACGGCGCGAAAGAGATAGGTGTCGAGCATCGAGGCCTCGTCGACGACCAGGGCGTCGACGTCGAGGGGATTGTCGGCGTCGCGCTGGAAGCCCCCCTCCTCGACGCTGTACTCCAGCAGTCGATGGATGGTCTGGGCGTTTCGTCCTGTCGATTCGCCGAGGCGTTTGGCGGCGCGTCCAGTGGGGGCCGAGAGGGCGATACGCACGCCGAGCCGGTCCCCGACCTGACAGATGGCTCGCACGATGGTGGTCTTGCCGGTCCCGGGCCCGCCGGTGATGACGACGACGTCCTCGCGCCCCGCTGCGGCGACGGCCCGGCGCTGATCGTCGGCCAGTTCGATCCCGATCTCCGATTCGGCGCGAGCGATGGCCTCCTCGAGGGCGCTGTCGGTGGCCCGTCCGTCGAGGCGTCCGCCATGCTGGGTGAGGGCGGCGAGGTGCCGGGCGGCCTCGCGTTCGGCGCGGTGGGCAGGATGGCGATAGACGGCAGGCGGTTCCTCCTCGCCGTCCCCCGGCTCGACGACGATCAGATCGTCGCTTCGTAGGGTTTCGAGCGGACCATCGAGTATGGCCTCGGGGGCCTCGAGTCGGTCGGCCGCCTGGGTTTTGAGCTCCGGCAGGGGGAGATACATGTGGCCCTCGGAGTCGGCCTCCTCGAGTTCGTAGAGCAGGCCCGCCCGGAGGCGCTCCGGGGCGTCGGCCTCGATCCCCAGCTCGCGTGCGATCTCGTCGGCCGTCTTGAAGCCGATGCCGTGGATGTCCTCGGCGAGCCGATACGGGTTGCGCTTGAGGATGCGTCTCGCTCGGTCGCCGTACTGCTTCCAGATCTTGACCGCCCGGTTCGACGAGACGCCGTGCGACTGCAAAAAGACCATCAACGAGCGGATGGCCCGCTGTTCGTTCCACGCCTCGGCGATGCGATCGCCGCGTACGTCACCGATCCCGTCGACCTCTCGGATGCGATCGGGATCGGCGTCGAGGATCTCGAGGGTCTCCTCGCCGAAGTGATCGACGATGCGCTCGGCGAGCACGTCCCCGATCCCGTCGACGAGCCCGCTGGCGAGGTAGCGCTCGATGCCCTCTCGGGTGGTGGGCGGCTTAGAGCGGATGGCATCGACCTCGAACTGGCGCCCGTAGGTGGAGTCGATCTCCCAGGAGCCCTCGACCTCCACCGTCTCGCCCGGTTGGGTCGACAGGAGATTGCCCACGAGGGTCACGGGTCGATCGCGGTCCCGAATCTCGAGTTCCCCGATGGCGAAGTTGCCGTCGTCGCTCTCGAATCGGATCTTCGAGAGCGTCCCCTTCAATGTCTCCGAACGCTCCTCCACGTCGATGAACCTCTGTCGATTGCCACGCTGCCAGCGCTCTCATACTGTAACCATTGTGGGGGCCCAGACCCAAGGCATTTCCCCAAACTCCTCCAGGGCGATCGCATAAGGATCGGATGATCGCGGATGTGAGCCGGCTGGAAGCCGGCGCTCCGGAGTCAGGCCCCCCGAATCGGCTAGATATGGGTTCGGAGCGCCAGCATCCCTGCTGGCATATGGCTTCAGCGACTCCTTGGCGGATGAATTGAGGCGACCTAACGGAGGTCGAACCATGAATGTGTTGCTTATACCTCTAATGCGATCGCCCTGCCAATCTCTTCCCAGAGACTCTCGTGGTCGGCGAAGACGAGCGCCACGAATCCCACCTTTGATGACTCCGGGGCTGGACGGCTCGTCGCCCGCGTTCGCTCCCCGAGCTCTCGCGAGGTCGTCGTATGCGAGGAGCGACCGATTCCTCACACGTATCGAAGCCGGGGGGACGGGATGAACGCGACCGGAGACCTTCATCAAATTGAAGAATGCGCCTCCGTGTCTATACATATCCGATGAATCATCGCGTCGCGACAGACTTCGCATTGATATCGTTCCGACGTATCTGATTGTCACGCATCGAGGTTTGATATGTCTACGCGCATTGCCATCAACGGATTCGGACGCATCGGACGCTGCGTCTGTCGGCTCGCCCTGGATTCCTCCGAGGTCGAGGTCGTGGCCATCAACGATCTGACCGATCCCGAACAGCTCGCCTATCTCTTCGAGCACGATACGGTCCACGGGACGTACGACGGGGATGTCGAGCTCGGCGACGGCACGCTGACGATCGATGGCGAGGCCATCCAGGTCTTCTCGGAGCCCGACCCCGCCGACCTTCCCTGGGACGACCTCGGCGTCGAGTACGCGCTGGAGTCGACCGGCAACTTTCGTCGACGCGACGAAGCCGCCAAGCATCTCGAGGCGGGCGCCGACTACACCCTCATTTCGGCCCCTGGCAATGGTGACATCGACTACTCGGTCGTCATGGGCGTCAACCACGAGGGGCTCGATCCGAGCGAGATAGAGGTGATCGACGTCGCCAGTTGTACGACCAACTGCCTCGCCCCGGTGGCCAAGGTTCTCCACGAGACGTTCGGACTCAAACACGGGCTGATGACGACGGTCCACAGCTACACCAACAGTCAGAATCTCCTCGACGGCCCCAACCCCAAGATCCGCCGGACGCGAGCGGCCGCCGAGAACATCGTTCCCACCACGACCGGCGCCGCCGAGGCCGTCACCGAGGTCATGCCCGAGCTGGAGGGGCGCCTCGACGGGATGGCGATGCGGGTGCCGACGCCCAACGTCTCGCTGGTCGATCTGGTCGCTGAACTCGAGACCGACGTCACCGCCGACGACGTCAACACCGCCATGCGCGAGGCGGCCAACGGTGATCTGGAGGGGATTTTGGGTTACACCGAGACACCCGTCGTCTCGAGTGATTTGACGAACGATCCGCATTCCTCCATTTTTGACGCAGACTCAACGATGTTGACCGGTGATGGGCTCGTGAAAGTCCTCTCGTGGTACGACAACGAGTGGGGCTTTTCGAACCGCATGCTCGACGTCGTCAACTACATCGAGCAACATCGCTGATCAGGACCACGATCTCGTGGGCCGCGCTCCGACTCGAGGGACGCGGCGGCGAGATGGTGTGTCGGATGCGTTCTCTCGCGACCGGGGGCCTCAAAGTCCCGTTCGGCGACGAGAGCAGTCCGAACGCTCATCGTCTCACTCGTCTCAGACGGTTCCGCCGACCCGCATGTCGCCATGACTACGTCCGACATCAACTTCATCAATCAACTCAACCTCGAGGGTCAGCGGATCTTCATCCGTGTCGACTTCAACGTCCCGCTCGAGGACGGTCTGGTCGCCGACGATACTCGCATTCGCGCGGCCCTCCCGACCATTCGTCGCGCACTCGCCCGAGGGGAGGAGGTGATTTTGGCGAGTCATCTCGGGCGTCCGGGAGGGGAGCGCGATCCGGAATTGAGTATGGAACCGGTCGGAGCTCGGTTGACCGAGTATCTCGATCGCGACGTCGTACTGCCTGAAGATCTGGCCGGCGAGTCGGTCGAGCGTCTCCTCGACGAAATGAAGGACGATCAGATCATGTTGTTGGAAAATCTCCGCTATGATGCTGGAGAGCGCGACGGCGATCCCGAGTTTGCCGAGTCGCTGGCGGAGCCGGCGGACGTCTACGTCGACGACGCCTTCGGCGCGCTCCATCGGGGTCACGCCTCGACCTACACGATGGTCGAGCACTTCGATGAAGATTCGAAAGCGGGCGGCTTCCTGGTCCAAAGTGAGCTCAAGCACCTCCAGGGCTTGTTCGACGATCCCAGTCGACCGGCCACCGCTATCATGGGAGGAGCCAAGGTGGCCGACAAACTCGGAGTCCTCGAGACGCTCGTCGAGAAAGTCGACAATATCCTTCTCGGCGGCGCCATGGCCTTTACTTTTCTCAAAGCCAACGGCGTGGCGCTGGGCGATTCGCCCGTCGAGGAGGATCTCGTCGATCAGGCGGGCGAGATCATGGAGAAGGCCGAAGCCCGGGACGTCGACTTCATCCTTCCGCTCGATCACGTCGTCGCGCCCTCCTCGGATGTGCCCGAAGAGGAGATTCGGACGACGCAGGACGTCGCCATCAAGGCAGGACTGTCGGCCTTCGACATC
>JAQCND010000458.1 GCA_028274765.1 Bradymonadaceae bacterium | reverse complement strand
ACGGATACGACCCAGCGTGTCTCGGCCCTCGCTTCGGAAGTCACCGGCCACCTCGAGGACATCTACCGGGACGACGACTCGATTCGCGTCCAGTCTCGAGCCACGGGCGAGCCCAGACCACGACACGATGGCGACCGGGCCATGACTCGCGTGATGATCGAACTCGGCGGCCGCAACGATGCCTCTCCTCCCGGGCTTCTGGAGGTGCGGGACCGTGTGCTGAAGCGTCTCGCCGGAGTCAATACTCTCGACTACGTCCTCGACACTTCTTTTCAGATCGATCGTATTCGACCGACTCTCGTCGCCTATCAGGTCGTGCGACGTGCCAATCGCGTGACTCTCGTGGTTGTCGTCACCCGGAGTGTGGACTACGACAACAATCGCCGTGAGACGGGGTGGGCCGTCGACGATCTCGTCGGAGGCGGGGCGCTGGCTCGCCACGGTGTTTCGACGACCCGAGAATGCCTCGCGCTCGAGCTCGACACGACCGACACCCGGCGACGTCTCCGGGGCATTCCCCTCCCCTCGACGCTCCGGGTCGAGCACTTCGACATCTCGTCGACCACTTCCACCCATCTCGAGCGCAGCCGTCATACGGGTTTCGATTATCGACGACCCGGTCTCGACCTCGTCTGGAACGGAGCGTCTCCGCCTCATCCGCCCGACGAACTGATCGTAACCTATCATCGCTGGGACGACAGCGTCGCTTCGTGCAGCTCGAGCGGCTCGGGTTGTCGCGAACCCCGGATCTGCGTCAGAGGACGTTGCTGGTAGATGACTCGGGGTGTGACGCAGGTCCGTGGGATCTCGATGACGCGTGGTTGGGAGCGCCGGCATCCCTGCCGGCCGATCATCGAGTCGGTCGACCGCAAGCGTCGTGCCACGGCGTCTCCCACGGTATCCGAGCGGACCCGATGACTCGCCTCCTGTCCGACCTGGTCTCAGTCGTTGACGCGGGACGATCGACTCTCTACACAGTGGGCCGATTCGAGCTCAACTCGTTGTCCTGCTACCGAGCAATCTTCTATGACACGAGACGATGCCGAGGGCGATCGCGCCGACGAACTCCTCCAGTTGTTGAGCCGTCTCGAGCGCCTCGAGACGTTTCCTCGCACCGGATGGCTGACCGGGGGCGTCCAGAACCCGGAGTCCATCTCGGCTCACCTCTACGAAGTCGCCGTCGTCACCCTGTGGCTGGCCGACGCCGTCGAGGCCGACATCGAGACCGAACGCGCTCTCAGACTCGCGTTGCTCCATGACGTGGGGGAAGCCATGCTGACTGATCTCCCCCGTCCTGTGAAACACTTCATCGGGGCCGAAGCAGTCGACGAGGCCGAGACCGAAGCCGCCGACACGGTACTCGGCGATCTGGGCGAGGGATGGTTCGACGCCGTCGAGGAGTACGAGCGACTCGATTCGCCCGAGGCTCGCCTCGTCAAGGCGGCCGATCGCATTCAGATGCTCGCCAAATCACTCCAGTATGACTCACAGGACCGCGGGGATGTCGACCGGTTCTGGGAGGTCGACGAGAACTTTCGAGATTTTGGCTTCCCGCTGGTCAGCGATATCATGGATCGACTCCGCGAACACTTCGAACGCGGTTCATGGTATCCCAACGACTTTGCCTGACTCCCCAACCCAAAGGCGCCACCCCCGTGTGGTGTGACGCCAGCCATGTCTCCAATCTGTGCGTATCGTGGAGGGGAGCCCCGAAGAGCCGTCAGGACGAATCGTCCGGCTGATTGTCTCGAAGGGCCTCGACGATCGACGCCTTGGCGCCCTGCTGTTCGAGGGCCTCGATCGACTCCGGGAAGTACTGCTGCCCTTCCTCTTTGCGGTCGTCGAAAGCCCGGACGAGAAACTGCTCGAGCTCCTCCAATCGAGCCTCCGTCTCCTCGTCGGCGCCGAGGGCAAAGTTCAATTCGTGGTCGTCGTCCTCGGAGAGGCCGTGTCTTGCACGTACGACCCGTTCCTCTTCAGGCGTCAGAAACGAAGCTTCGGCCTCTTCCGCCCCATTTTCGTCCTGAGTACGAGTTCGCGTCTGTGTCTGAGTCGTCTCTCGGCTGTTGTCGTCACTCAATGATGTCCTCTCGAGCGATGAATGACCTCGGTCGATGACCGTTAGCGTCCAAGTGAGGGCGACTCGCCTTCGACGAAGGGAGGCCCGGATGGTGCCGATCGTCCCGATCGGCGACGTTCGTGCTTATATGAGTGCATCCCAGTCAGAGCAAATTTTTTATGTATGTCCCGCGGTCGGGGCCACCAGACGGGACGAGTCGTCAGAATATTCAATGGGCTCGACCCTGGTACTCCGTCTCGGATTGCATTGTATGAGTTCTCGTGGTTACGTAAAGTTTGATCGTGACCCGAAACACGCATGTCTCATCCCTCCTTCGCGCTCCGGGTCGGCCTCCATCTGGCTCGACCTTCGACGCCTCGAAGGAGCTCATCCCGCACGGGGGCGTATCTCGACACGAGCTCCAGGATCAGCGCGTCCCGGTCTCCACGGATGGACGACTCGTTGTCGCGAGGCGACCCATTGGCGGACGGATTGGAGCCTCTCGTCGGACGCATGCTCTGCCATGTCGGAAGTCGTCAGCTCGAGTGCTTCCAGGCGACGATCTTGCGCACCACGAAGACGGCAACGACGAGGCCGAGTCCGATCCAGACGACCGTCGAATACTGATCGACGAGGGCGGTGAGGGCCTCCAGATTGTAGCCCACCATGTAACCGGCGGCCAGAATGGCGCCGTTCCAGAGAGCCGCGCTGAGAGACGCAAATATCAGCACTTTCGGGAGACTCAGCCGGGCCAGGCCCGCGGCGATGAAGAAGAGCGCCCGAAAGGCGGGGACGAAACGATTCAGGGCCACGTAAATGGCGCCGTGCTTTTGAAACTGGGCAATCAGCGTATCGAGCCGCTCGGAGACGGCGTCTCGCTGGATCCACTGGTGGAGCCACGTATCGCCCTCTCGATGATCGGCGAGCCACACTCCCGCTCGCCAGTCGATGGAGGTGCCGATCAGCGTCCCTACTGTAATGGCCCCGCAGACGGCTCCGATCGACCATCCCGCTCGGGGAACGAGCACGGCTCCCGCCAGAATGAGGGTGTCCCCGGGAAAGGGCGGAAAGACGTATTCGAGCATCGCACTGCAGGCCAGGATGAGAAGCCCCCACCACATCGGCTGCTGCGTGAGATAAGCCAGAACCTCTTGCAGCTCGGCCATGATCGAGGGAGAGACGAGAGACGTCTGATACGAGGGCGACATGCACGACGAGTCGTATCACTCGAATGTATCACGGACCCTGGACATGTGTGAACGTTCCCACTCCTCTCGCCTGGATACTTCGCAAGGAGCCGTCACGCGCATGGGCGCCAGAGTAAAACCGCCCGTGCAGGGGCGAGGCGTGCGCCAACCTCTCTCCAATTGACGTGCCTCACCGCCATGTGGAAATCTGTTGACGACGGCAGGGCGTTTTGCCGCCCGCACACGTCACACGCGCTAATCTGGACGGAGAGCGTCGAGGTCGATCCGGTTTCCGACTCGCCGGCCCAATCCGATCACTTGTCTCGAGCGTCAGTCGAACGAGGTCCTCCATGCCCGGTTCCGCATCTTCGTTTCCTCCCCTCGACGCGCTGATCGAACAGCTCGAACTCGAGCCCCACCCGGAGGGCGGCTACTACCGCGAGACGTGGCGCTCCTCCCGTATCATTCCCGGTGAGACCCTCGCCGAGTACGAGGAAGCGAGACATACGGGGACATCGATCCTATTTTTGCTCCCGCGCGACGACCGCTCACAGCTCCACCGCATCCAGGGCGACGAGCTCTGGGTTCATCAGTACGGCGACCCGATTCGGTTGAGCCACCGCGAGACGCGCGAGGCTACGCCCGAATCGGTGATTCTCGGATCGGCTCCCGATCACTCGTTTCAGGCCTCCGTCCCCGCCGGCACCTGGCAGTCCGCCGAGCCTCTCGAGGGACCGGCCGGATACGGGTTGGTCGCTTGTGTCTCGATCCCCGGATTTGAGTTCGACGACCTCGATATTGCAGATGACGGAGCGTCGTGACTGTCGATGGCTCATTTTCCGTGCCCCCTTGCTCTGTGATGGCTTCCGATTTCACATCCGACGACTGGTCCGATGTCGATCGCCGCGACGCGCGCCGTCGCACCGAGCGGGCCTTCGACCGACTCCTGAGCGAGCCGATGACGTGGTGGCGTCGATGGACCTGGCATGTCACGCAGCTCGAGGCCGAGCCCTGGCTCGACGCCGAGCGCACGGCCCTCGACGACGACACGGCACGCCGCGCCCGCCAGCTTGGATTCGAGCCGATTGCCCTCGCCGACAAGCGGGTCTGGAACGGCACGCGTCAGCTCTCCGAGATCTGGATCGGTCCCGAGGGCTTCGTCAAACTGGAGGTCGTGCGTGGCCTTCCGTCCTCGGAGATCGAGTGGGCAGAGCAGAGCCAGCGAGAGAACCCGATCGGCCGCAGGACCCTGACGACCTACTTCGACGATGCTACATCGATGGTGACGTGGAACGATCAGACCCACGAGATCGAGTTCGAGACCGAGCGGCGTCAGACGGTGACCAGCGAGGGGGATCTCCGACGCGACCGCGAGATGCATCTCGAGGAGGCATCCGAACGTCGCCGCGACGAAACCCGTCCCCTTTACTGTACGGATGTCGAACTGTACCGGGATCATTTCCAGATGCACCATCACCATCTGACCGGCCACCGCCACCTGCGCACCGGGATCATTCGTCTCCTGTGGAATGTCGTCTCCAAGGTGCTCTGGGCCGGCATTCTCGTGGGCCTGACGTACTGGCTGCTCGGCACCATCACCTGGTACCACGTCTCGCTGCTGGGGCTCGGGGTCATCGGCACGATCCTCTGGGATCTCTACAACCATTATCACGCCGACCTCGAGGCTCGGCCCTCGCTCGACGACTGACGATGCGGTCCATGGATCGCGAGCGACGGCGAACTTGAAGCCCATCGAGCGAATAAACGGCGCCTCCAATCGTTTTCGGGATGGAGGCGATGTTCTTGTCCCAACTCCCAATCTCGACAGTCTCCCATCATGTCCGCATTTGAACTCGTCTCGGAATACGAGCCCAAAGGTGACCAGCCCGAAGCCATCGAGAAGCTCGTCGATGGCGTCGAGCGCGGTGACGACTTTCAGACACTCCTCGGTGCGACCGGCACCGGCAAGACGTTCACGGTTGCCAACGTCATCGAGCAGGTCGAGACCCCGACCCTCGTGATGGCCCACAACAAGACACTCGCCGCCCAGCTCTACAGCGAGTTCACGGAGCTGTTCCCCCACAACGCCGTCGAGTACTTCGTCTCCTACTACGACTACTACCAGCCCGAAGCCTACGTCCCGTCGACGAATACCTACATCGAAAAAGACGCCAACATCAACGACGCCATCGACCGAATGCGCCACTCGGCCACACGGGCGCTTTTCGAGCGAGACGACGTCATCATCGTCTCCTCGGTCTCCTGCATCTACGGCCTCGGATCAACCGAGGCCTACTACGGCATGTTGGTCTTTCTCGAGGAGGGCGACCACGTTGAACGCGACGACCTGCTCGAACGTCTCGTCGAGATCCAGTACGAGCGCGACGACCACGACTTCTACCGCGGCAACTTCCGGGTGCGCGGAGACGTCGTCGAGATCTTTCCGGCCTACGAGGACGAAGAAGCCATCCGCATCGAATTTTTCGGCGACGAAGTCGAGGCGATCTACAAGATCGATCCGTTGACCGGACGACAGCGCGAACAGCTCGACAAGATCGCGATCTATCCCAACAGCCACTACGTACTGGTGCCCGAACGCAAAGAAGACGCCATCGAGGGCATTCGGGCGGAACTCTCCCAGCGTCTCAACGAACTGCGCTCCGAGGGTCAATACACCGAGGCCGAGCGGCTCCAGGAGCGGACCGAGCACGATCTGGAGATGATGATTGCGATGGGATACTGCAGCGGCATCGAGAACTACTCTCGCCATCTCTCAGGTCGAAAACCGGGCCAGGCGCCTCCCTGTCTGCTCGACTACTTTCCCGATGACTATCTGATGGTGGTCGACGAGTCGCACAAGACCGTTCCCCAGGTCGGTGGAATGTATCGAGGAGACCGGTCGCGCACCGAAAAGCTGGTCCAACACGGGTTTCGCCTGCCGAGCGCCGTCGACAATCGTCCGCTGAAGTTCGAGGAGTGGGAACAACGTCTCGACCGGACGATCTTCATGTCTGCGACACCGGGGGATTACGAGATCGAACAATCGCAGGGCGTCGTCGTCGAACAGATCGTTCGTCCGACGGGACTGGTCGATCCCGAAGTCGAGATGCGTCCCGCCGACGAACAAGTCGACGACGTCTACGGCGAGATCTGCGACCGAATCGACAACGATGAGCGGGTGCTGGTGACGACGCTGACCAAGAAGATGGCCGAGGATCTGACCGAATACCTCGTGGAACTCGGAGTCAGCACGCGCTATCTGCACAGCGACATCGACACGATCGAGCGGATGAACATCATCCGCGATCTGCGCAAAGGCGAATTCGACGTCCTCGTCGGGATCAACCTGCTGCGAGAGGGGCTGGACATCCCCGAGGTGGGGCTCGTGGCCATTCTCGACGCCGACAAAGAGGGGTTTTTGCGCAGCACGACGAGTCTCATCCAGACCATCGGCCGGGCAGCGCGCAACGTCAACGGAACAGTTCTCCTTTATGCCAACGAGGAGACCGACAGCATCCGAGAGGCCGTCGACGAAACCGAACGGCGCCGCCAGATCCAGATGGAGTACAACGAACAACACGACATCACCCCGACGACGATCGACAAGAAAATCGACGATCTCGAATCGCACGTCCCTTACGACGAGGACGACGAAGAGATCCCGACCGAGTACGGTGGCACGGAGTTCGGGGCTCCCGAGGCCGAGGATGCGCCCGACGGACGTCCCACCCCCGACGACCCCGAGGAAGACGACGACGATCTGACCGTCCCGAGCGACCCCGAAGAGCTGGCCGAGCGCATCGATCAGTTTCGCGAAAAGATGCAGGAGGCGGCCGACGACCTCCGCTTCGAAGAGGCCGCCGAGTACCGCGACAAGATGCGTCGGCTCCAGTCCAAACAGCTCGGCGTCGACGTGGCCTAACCACACTCGCCCTCTCCGCGTTCGCCCGGGAACGACCCTCGCCTCGCGTTCTGGAGCCCTATCCCACGAGGAACAACGAGCCGACGTTTGCTGCCGATCGTTTACTTCAAGGTACACGACACCATGTACTCTCCCTCCGCCACGCTCGCGTGCGCCACCCGTCGACGACCAGCCAACGGAGGGGCTCGTCGAGGCATACGAGGCACCTCGGTCGGCAACGTGCTCCTTTCAGTTGTTCGACGAACTCCGCGTCGATCCCTCGCGCCCCATTCAGGATCGCGCGTTTATCGCCTTTTATATGTCGCTGCTCCCCTCGAAGCTGACCGACATTCGCATCGAGTCCCTCCTGGATGAGCTCGGCATCGATCCCCATACACTCCAAGAGGTGCCAGAGGCCCCGGAGCGCGACCGCGATCACATCTTCTTGATTCGCAACACGCCCATGACCCCCTGGCTCCGCTACGAGGAGGAGGGACGCAACTACATCGACCGCTACCTCGATGTCCTCGAGGAGACGATCCGAAAGACGATCGCCTAGGGCCCGACGTCTCTCCCCACATGGCGTTTGAAGCGCTAGTCCTCCGCCGGCTGGACGCGATTCCGAACAGGGAAGACACATGCTCCGAGCCCCTCGCGACCTGCCTACCTTTACTCGGATCGCGCTGAAGATGCTCCCCGGGGCCGAGCTCTCCGCCGTTGCTCGCTTCGGCTCATCGGGGCGATCGCCGTCCTCTGACATACGAAAACCGCCCCGCTCGAACCGGGCGGGACGGTCCCAATTTCATGATTCACTGGGGGTGACGTTCGACTGTTTGCCCCCTGTCAGGCACGCTCGAACTGGAGCCCGAGTTCGCCTCCGAGGATCAGCAAATCACCATCCTCGAGCCGCCGTCGCTCCCCCAGCTCGAGACGCTCGTCGTTCCACTGCGTATCGCTATCCGACGTCACACACACGGTGTAATCATGATCGTGGCGATAGACCGCGAGATGCTGGCACCAGATGGGCAGATCGTCGGCCGTCTCGGCGAGATCGATGTCGGGGGTCTCCGCGTCTGCGTGGTCCGGATCGGAGCGCCCGAGCACATATCGATCGTCGTCGAGCACGTAACTCTCGATCTCTTCGCCCTCTCGGTAGACGACTAGAGTCGCCGGTTCGCCGCGATCGTCGGGATCGGGCAGAGGCTCGCACTCGACCGGGTCCGATTCGGGCGGATCACGCAGGGCATCCAGCTCGTTCTGAAGGACGAAGCTCGGAGCCTCGTCGGTCGACTCTTCCTCGAGAGTTTCGGCCTCAGCTTCCATCGCGACGTCGCCAGAGCCCTCGCGCTCGGGGGTGTGCTCAGTGGAGGCGACGGGTTCTCCCTCCACTGGTGTGCCCTCGACCGATTCGGGGGTATCTGCCTCCGTCGAGACGTCGCCGAGCTCGGAGTCCGCCGGGTCGGAGGCATCCGGGGCCTCGAACTCACCCTCGAC
>JAQCND010000457.1 GCA_028274765.1 Bradymonadaceae bacterium | reverse complement strand
GTCGAGGGTTGCCCTCATCGTCGAGGACACTATTCTGAGCAGTGGAATCCTTTCGTTTCGTTGTTCCCCTCTTCTGCTCTCGGGACCGCCATGATCGATGACTGGGACGTCTGGTTTCGACGCCTCGATGCGCGCCACGATCCTCACCTTCGCCCGATGGCCGAGGCGGATCTCGACGAAGTGCTCCGTATGATTCGCCTCCACGATACGGACGATTACGACGCGGCGCGTCGCGGGTTCGAAGATTGTGAGTTCGGCCCTCCCTACGAGCGCATGACGCATCTCGTCTCGGTCACCGAGGATGACAATGGAGACGTCCGTCCCGTCGGCGTCTCCGGGTATTATATCGACGATTTCGAGGCTCGCGGTATCTACTGGTTGAGCTGGACCTACGTCAACCCCTTCTTTCAAGGCGAGGGGATCGGAACAGCACTGATCGAGGCCGTCGTCGAGACCCTCGAGGCACTCGAGGCTCGCAAACTCTTCGTCTCGACGTCGAGTCTCGACAAGTACGGAGATGCTGTCGATTTCTACGAGCGACACGGATTTTCGCAGGAGGGGCGACTCGAGGATTACTACGCTCCCGGTGAGGATCAATTGATTCTGGGGCGATCGCTCGATGCCTGTTGAGAGGACGGAGTGCCGCCGGTGCCCCGGCGATCGACCTCCATCACTCGTGTGATTCGGAGGTATCGTTCGGGTCGGACGACGGACGCCGGTCGCGAGCGGTCGGAGTTCGTCGCTCGCCCATTGGAGGACGCCCCCGACCGAGCTGGCGCGATTCGATCTCGCCGGGCTGGAGTCGCCCCTCGACGATCTCGCGAGCGGCCTCAAGATCGAGATTGTCGCTGCAGACGAAGACGTCGACGGCCGCGAACTGGTACTCCGGCCACGTGTGTATCGTGATGTGAGACTCGCTTATGACGACAGTACCGCTGACCCCGTGGGGGTCGAAACGGTGGAACTCGACGACTTCGATGTTCGCCCCCATGGCCTCGGCGGCGTCGGTCAACGCGGTCCGAGTGGCTTCGACGTCGTCGAGGACGTCCAGCGAGGCATCGTAGTAGTCGATCAAGATGTGACGGCCGAGTACATCCATGACGGTAATCCGTGTCAGTATCTCGCGTGTTCCCAGTCCTCGGCATAGTAGCGCACCAGGACCTGGCTGTCGATGTGATTGACCTCCACCGATTCGCGCTTCATGTCCTTGGGGAAGACGAAGTGCGTCCGAAACTGACGCGGAGTCAGATAATCGGTCGGTACCTCGAGCGTCCAATCGTCGATATCGATCGGACGAGGCGAGGCCAGCACGAAGCCCCAGTCGCCGAGGCTCGGCACCTGTGCATGAAGGGGATGGGTGTAGAGCGTCTCCCGCCGCGAGCGAGGCGGATGCACCGAGGCGATCGTCTGTTCGATACACCAGAAGCTCGTCGTCGCCCAGTACGGCGAGGTCGCCTGCGTGATCACATACCCGTCCCCCGAGAGGTGCTGAGTGAGGAGACGATAGAATTCCGCCGTGTAGAGTTTGCCGATCTCAGTGTTGTTGGGATCGGGAAAATCGGCGATGACGCGATCGTAGGGCTTCCCTTCGCGCTCCTCGAGGTACTTCATGGCGTCGCGGTTGTGGACGTGGACGCGTGGTGAGTGAAGCGCATCGTCGTTGATACCACGCAACACCGGATGATGGGTGAAAAGATCGGTCACCTGATCGTCGAGCTCGACGATATCGATGTGTTCGACGTCGTCGTATTTCAGGATCTCCTCGGCCGCCAGCCCGTCGCCGCCCCCGAGCACGAGGACTCGATCGCGCGATCCAGGGAATCCCATGGCCGTGTGAGCGAGTGTCTCGTGGTATCGATGTTCGTCGGAGGTCGAGAACTGGAGGTTGCCGTTGAGATACAGGCGCACGTCGTCTCGCCAGCTCGTCACCACGATCTGCTGGTGTTCGGACGTCTTGCGCATCAGAATCGTGTCGTTGTAGAGCGATCCCTCGAACCAGCCGACCAGCCATCCCGACGCGCCGAGCCCCCCGAGCAGCAGCACGCACGACACGCCCGCCGACACCAGCGCTCGACGGCGATGAACCAAAGCGTCGCGGAAGACATAGCAGCAGAAGAGGGCGACGAGCGCATTGAGCAGACCAAACAAGAAACTCGTCGCCATCTGACCGAGAAACGGCAGGAGGACGAGCGGGAACGCCAACGATGCCGTCAGGGCTCCCAGATAGTCCAGCCCCAGCACCGTCGAGACGTTGACCTTCAGCGAGAGTGTCGACTTCAAAAGCCGGGTCACCAGGGGAATTTCCATCCCCATTAGCGTCCCGATGACGAGACAGATCCCGCAGAGGGCAACCGTATAGAGCGTGCTGTAGGTGAAGGCCAGATAGAGGACGAGGGCCGAAAATCCGCCGGCGACGGCAATGGCCGTCTCGACGGCGACGAACGTGTCGAGCAGTTGTTCGTCCTCGATGTGCTGTGAGAGAAACGATCCGAGGCCCATCGCGGCCAGAAAGAGACCGACGACCAGCGAGAATTGCAACACGGCCGATCCGACGAGATAGGCCGAGACGGCGCCCGCCAGAAGCTCGTAGACGAGCCCGGCGTTGGCGATCAAAAAGACGGCTCCAAGCAAGACGACCCGTCGAAAGGTCGTGTCGGCGACGTTGTCGGAGGAGGTCGCGTCGCTCATCGAATACCAACCATTCGACTGGCCGACACCGAAGGCGCCGATGCGGTAAACTTACGTCTGGACATCCATCCTGAAATCATGAGTACGACGGTCTCTAAACATGTCGAAGAGTGACGACTGCCCCTGATACGACGCATTCCATCGGAACGTCGGTCGCACGGTGGAGAGAGAGCTCGAAGGGGGCGGACCAGAGGCGAGGAGATCGCCTGATCCGCATCGTTCGCTGGGTTTGTGGAACGAGCCCGAGACTTCGATCGCACGTGGTCGCACCCGAGGGACTCGCGGGCCGAGTGGAGTGACAAGCCCCCGGCTCGTCAGCTCGAGGGGTGAAGGGCGCGCGAGTCTCTCGGCACGGATTCACTTCCCCCCCCGAAAGCCCCCTCCACGGCCCATGCCCCCTCGTCCGACGCCTCCGTAGTATATCATGTAACCGCGCTCGGGATCGTAGGCCTCTTCGAGCTCCTTCTCTGGCTTCTGAGCCGGGTTGTCGAGTCCCCAGCCGAAGACGGAGGCCGCTCCGATGAGCGAGACGAGAAGCAGCGTGGCGACGGTAACCCCGATGTTGACGATGTTCGACATGGTGGGAGGTCAGTAAACGCAGAAGGAACAACGGACGACGGAGATGTGATCAATCGAAATCCGCTTCGAACTCGTCGGAATCGCTCCCGGATGAACCGATGGCCATGAAGGCGCCGATCCCGAACAAAATGAAGCCAATGAGACTGTAGCGGGTGAGCACGAAATCCTTCTGGACCTCGACGCGCACGCGCTCCGTATGCTCGTCGGTCCACCCCTGACTTCGCTTGGCGTCCTCGCCGTGGACGAGGACTTTGTACTGGCCTTTGGGCAGGACGATGGACTTGGACCAGGAATCGTCGTTTTCGTCGTCGTATTCGGCCATCTCGACGGTGTAGTCGCCGAGCACCTTGTTGTCGCTGTCGACCAAGAGCGCCTTGATCCAGACCCAGGAGTCGTCGAGCGTCGTCCCCTCGAACGACAACTGAACGGTCGTCTTGCGATTAAGCTCGAAGGTCAAGTGGGGGTCGTTGAACGATTCCTGCTCGAACTCTCGCTCGGGCACGACGGTCTCGTCGACGTAAGTACCCGAAAGAAAGGACCAGATCATCAGAAAGCCGCAGACGACGGTCGCCAGCGACAAGACGACGAACAGATGGGAGCTCGTCGACGAGTCAGACATGGAGTACCTCGTAACTTCGACACATCAAACAATGTCACTTTGATCCGCTCGACCTCCAGTGGCGAGGTCGAGAAACCAACCCGTGAGCATGTCTCTGCGGTCAATGTAAATGCGATGGTACCATAGTGCAATATCGTCGATGGCCCTCTCGACTCCTCTTGTTCTCCTCCGATGGAACTCCGACATACCTCGCGAAACGCCTCTCGAGCGGAGAGCGATCACAGACAGAAGAGAGGCAATCCGGGAGTACCTCGCAGAAGCCTCGATCTCCTCGGGAGGCTCAGCGAATGAGAGGCGGCTGAAACGGGAAGGCAATCGCATGTGGACGTCTCTATCCTCGCGGTCGACTCGCTCCCCCCGCTTCGAGGGAGCGCTCGTCGACGTGCCAGCAAACTGCTCACGTCGCAGACGCACAGGCATGTCGAAGACATATCAAAGCGATTCCAAGGGGGGAGTATCGTCCCTCCGACGCCTCCCGGAGCGCCCCTGTACTTACCCCGGAAGTGGGAGAGGGCACGCCGTCTTGAAAGAGACGAGCATTCGCGATCGAGGACGAGTTGTGCAGCGACGAACGCCAATTCATCGAGCCTTTTGGCCAACTCATACGTGGCCTCGAGCTCTCATGCGATCGCCCTCGCTGAAACGGTCTTGACAGGCCTGGGATCGATTGGTAGCCCGTTGAGCGAATCGTGGCGGCGTAGCCAAGTGGTAAGGCAGGGGCCTGCAAAGCCTTTATTCACCGGTTCGAATCCGGTCGCCGCCTTTCTGCTTACATGATGACGTACACGGAAAAGGGCTCGGAAGATGCGCCCCCCATTGGGAGAGACGACGTGATTGGGAGAGACGACGTGTGAGTATCGCCCGCCCCCATGCCACCGAGGCGAGCGGAGACGTCACCGTCGATTTACTCACACGTATCGGGCATGCGAAGCGGAAAGGTCAGAGTATCCTGTTCCCTCCGGGATTCGGGGCGATCGTGTTCAATGATACGAACGTGGACTTCGGAGCCTCCAAGAGCGGGGCGGGCGTCGACGCATTGCTCGAGCGTCCCCTCGCCGCGACTCGTCTCGACGACGTTGGGAGGTACCTGCCATTCGGGCTGGGCTCGCCATTCGGTGGCGAGCGTGTCTCCGTCCGGATCGGAAGCTTTGATACAGATCCGGGTTGTCTCGCCGCAGTTGACGAAGGTGGAGGGAGCGAAGGAAACATCCTCGAGGACGGGGGGGCGATTGTCCGAATCCGATGAGGGGGCGGAGGCCTCTTGAGGAGGAGCGAGACTCCCCTGTCGAGTGCGAGTCGGAGACTGGGACTCGGCCGTCGATGGGCTCGACTCCTCCGGTTGATCACACGACATCCCCCAGGCACCGATCGCGATGAGACTCCAGGCGATGAGGACGGATCGGAGGAGAGGCACGTTCATCATGACGAACTCGAGGGGCGCAAGGAGCGTGACGTCCCGTGCCTCGAGTACGGCGAGGGCGACTCCCATCCCCCCTCGTCGTCTGGAGTCGCTCGAAGCACGTGGCGGATGAGGGAATGAAAAAGGTAATCACGCTCCTGCTCGACGCCAACGTCGACCGAAACGGTCCTGCGGTTGGCTCGCCCCGGCATTGCATCGTGGTTTCTCCCTCGGGCGGTGATTCGAGATTCGACATCCCGCCCGAATGATGGCGGGCCGTGGAGATCGTTCGCTCCGGTCGTGAGATGCTACTTCCGCCTCGACGTCGCATCGTCAATTCATCCAGCGCTCGTCGGCTTTCTCGCGGGGCGTGCGCTCGGGCTGATCGAACTTGCTGGTCTGCTGGAATCGGCGATAGGCGCGCTCGAGTTTCCAGGGGCGCCAGTATTCGCTGGCCAGCAAGAGTCCGGTGGCGAGTCCGCCGAGATGCCCGGAGATGCTGATCGGCTGGTTGGCCACCAGCACCCTGAAGAGGTCGAACCCGACAAACAACACCAAAAGCCCCTTCCCCGTCATGCGCATGAAGAAAAAGTACATCGACCGGTTCCAGTTGTACCAGCAGTAGGCCCCGACCAGTCCCATCACTGCGCCCGAATACCCGAGTGTCGGATGATTGATCGGGACGCCGAGGGCAAACAGGATCTGCTGGGTGCCGGCGACTGCGAGCCCCCCTCCGAGGGCACTGAGCAGGCTTACCGTCCAGAATTTGGTGTCGCTCCAGCGCTGATCGACCTCGCTGCCGAACATCCAGAGTGCCACGCCATTGAACAAGAGATGGCTGAAGGTGCCGTGCCAGAGGGCGTACGTGAGGAGAGTCCAGGCGTAGTAGCGCTCGAAGACGGCTTCGCGCGAGACGAGCATGTAGTCGTAGACGAATGCATCGAACTGGACCATGCCGATCCAGAAGAGGGCCAGCACGGCCAGCGTGATCTTGATGTTTCGGGTGACGGGAGGCCAGGCGAGTCGCATCTGTCGCATGGGCAAACTCCTCGAAACAAGAGAATCGGCTCGAGCGGGTGGACGAGGATCGTAGAGAACATCGCGGGGGATTGCCGCTCACGTCCATCGTACGCATCAACGATCGCACGAGCCTCTCTATTCGATGGAGAGGAGGCTGCGTCAAGGGTCCGCTCGGATACCGTAGGATACGCCGTGGCACGACGTTTGCGGTCGACCGACTCGATGTTCGGCCGGCGGGGCCGCCGGCGCTCCCAACCCCACGTCGTCGAGATCCCACGGATCTGAGTCACACCCCTGCGTCAAGAGACGAATGTCACTATCCGAAGACGCGTTCGGGGACCGACAACGAGAGATGCTCGGGGATACTGGGAGTGCGGTAGCCCGCCAGATCGAGCACGGGAATGATGCGACTCAGATCCATCACGGTCCCCAGCTCCAGGAGAGATTCGGGGGCGACCCATTCGGCATCGATGCACTCGTCGGGATTGAGGTGAAGCGCCTCGCGGGGCGAATTCAACGAACAGACAAAATAGTGGGCCGACTCGAAGATGGCGACGGGCTGTTCGACCGTCACCCTCAGCCCCGCCTCCTCGTAGACCTCCCGCACGCAGGCGACCTCCGGCCATTCCTGTTCCCAGATCGTGCCGCCCGGGGGACACCACTGTCCTCCGCGGCCGACATCCAGCGAACGCCGCACGAAGAGTAATTCCTCGTCGTCTTCGACCAGGGCCCAGGCTGAGCTCATCGTTGACCTCGTCGTGCGTCTCGCAGGATTCCGACCTACTGCATCGGGTCCCCTCGAGGTGGCATCGGAGTCATATCGACAGGGAGGGGGTCTCGAGCGAGGAAGCCATCGTCCGGCGCCCCGCCGCTCTCGAACCACCTGTATTTTGCCATGTTTCGCGCGATTCGTCCATCCGAGCCACTCGTCTCCCTCGATAGATCGGCGCGAGCTCCCGAGGCCGGTCGGAGGCCTCGATGTTCGAGGCGAAATACATTCGTCTTGTTGTCCCCGACGACGTCTCACCCACGCGAGATTCTTGCAATAAGCGCGAGATATGATTGAATAACGAGCGTCGTATGCAAATACCTTGTGCAACTACCTTGAATACCAACTATTTCGGGTCAACTCATGTCGTTTCGACCTCCCTGTCTTCGCTGGCTGGTTGTTGCCTGTATGCTGGGCATGCTGGGTGGGCTGACGCCTTCTCGCGCCGTCGCCCAGTCCAGCTCCCCGGACATCAACGCCCAGAACTTCGAACCCATCCTCGGCCCCCACGGTGTGTTTACGGTCGAGGGCAGCTCGACGGTCGGCCATCTCGAACCCTGGGCCGGGCTCAACGTCGATTATCTGAGCGAACCCGTCGTCTCCGGGCAACCCGACGGCGAGTCTCGTGCCATCGTCGACGATCAGCTCGGGCTGGACCTCCGGGCAGCCATCGGCTTCTTCGGTCGCACCCAGCTCGGGGTGCACATGCCATTTTATCTGGCAAACGGCGTCGAGTTCGACGGCGTCTCCCAGTCGGGGCCGACCGTCGGTGACCTCTCGATTCAACCCAAGGTTCGAATCCTCGATCGCAACGAGATGCCGCTCGGGCTCGGGGCGTTGATCGATGTGACCGTGCCGACCGGGAACGGGGAGGCCTTCGTCGGCGCCTCGGGCCCGACCGTAACGCCGGAAATCCTCATCGACGACGTCTACGGGCCCGTCGTCTTGGCCGGGAACCTCGGCGTGGAGTTTCAGTCCAATCGAGAGTTTCGAAATCTCGAGATCGGTCACGATCTGACCTACAGAGTCGGCGCCAAGTATCGCGTGCTCGAAGACCGCTTTCATGTCGGTGGTGAACTCTACGGCGAGACACCTCTGGCCAACTTCGCGAGTCGCGAGAATTCTCCCTTGGAGGGGCTGCTCGGCGTCGATGTCATCACCGACATCGGGCTCGTCATCTCCGGGGGCGCCGGCGGGGGCATCGCCCCGGGGATCGGATCGCCCGAATTTCGTGCTTTTCTCGGGGTGAGCTACCCGGGCGTCGATCGCGACGCCGACGGCGACGGCATCCCCGACGCCGACGACAAGTGTCCGAACAAACCTGAAGACATCGATGGGTTCGAGGACGAGGATGGCTGTCCCGACCCCGACAACGATGGCGACGGCATCGTCGACGATGCCGATCAGTGCCCCAACAAGCCCGAGAATAAAAATGGCTATCAGGATCGCGATGGCTGTCCGGATGCCGACAAGGATACCGATGGCGACGGCATCCTCGATATGGATGACGAGTGTCCCGAAAAGGCTGAAGACAAAGATGGCTTCGAAGACGAGGATGGCTGTCCCGATCCCGACAACGACGGCGACGGGGTCGCCGATGCCGACGACGAGTGTCCCGACGAGCTCGGACTCGACGACAACGCGGGCTGTCCCCCGGAGGAGAAAAAGGCTCTCCTCGCCGCCGAACGCATCAAGGTCAAAGCCGAGGTCCGGTTTGAACTCGCGAGCGCCGAGCTCAAAACCGCCTCGAAGAATCTCCTCGACCAGGTCGGACTCGTACTCGAGAAGAACCCGGACATCCGCAAAGTCGAAGTCCAGGGTCACGCCGATGCCAAGGGGACCGAGGAATTCAATCAAAAGCTCTCGGAGAAACGGGCGAGGGTCGTCAAAGATTATCTCGTCGAGCAGACGGCGGTTTCGGCCGATCGGCTCGTCGCCGAGGGAT
>JAQCND010000456.1 GCA_028274765.1 Bradymonadaceae bacterium | reverse complement strand
TCGAGTATTCGATAAAACATAAATGGTGTCTGGAGAGGCTTTTCCTCATGGTTGTACACATCTCGCTATCCTCTCCATATCAGAGGCTCCTCGAGAGGGGAGAGCCAAGTGCTGTAACCTCTGAGAAACACATGCATATGGAGGAATGGCTGAGGGAAGTCCACCCTGTGTTTGATATGCCTTCTTGATACGGAGAGTCTACGATCAAAACATCAACGAACGCAATTACTCGGAAATTGGTGTACAATCATGAGGGGCGTTTCGAGACAGTAAGCAGTATTCAGCACGTATCCGTTGTTCACTCGGCGGGTTCGCTTTCATCCGCCTCCCCGAGATCGCATCCGAGAAACGACGGGCGGGACACGTCGTCGACAAGGGGGTTGACGTCGGTTTCGTCGCTCGACTATCACACATCGTCGTCTCTCGACGGTCGATGCTTCCCATACGAATCATAGTCAGGACCCCCCATGTCGGACGATTCACTCAGCCGGGACGAACGTCTCTATCGCATTCGCCACTCGACGGCTCACATCATGGCGACGGCAATCCAGCAGATGTTTCCCGACGCTCGATTCGCCATCGGCCCGCCGATCGAGGATGGCTTCTACTACGATTTCGAACTCCCTCGACCGCTCTCGACCGACGACTTCCCCGAGCTCGAGGGGCGCATGACCGAGCTCGTCCACGACGATCAGACGTTCGTCCACGAGACCTGGTCCAAAGAGAAGGCTACCGAGTATTTCAAGGCACAAGATCAGCCCTACAAATTGGAGCTGATCGAGGACATCGACGACGACGAGGTCTCAATCTACAAAAATGGTCCGTTCACCGATCTCTGTGCGGGGCCGCATGTCGAGAGCACCAATGCATGTGAAAACTTCACACTTCTGAAAGTCGCCGGTGCCTACTGGCGAGGCGACGAGGACAATCCCCAGCTCCAGCGAATCTACGGGACGGCGTTCGAGACCGAGGAGGAGCTCGACGATTACCTCTACATGGTAGAGGAGGCCGAGAAGCGCGACCACCGCAAGCTCGGTCGCGAGCTCGACCTCTACTACTTCGACGATCGTTCCCCCGGCTCGGCCTTCTGGATGCCGAAGGGATGGACGGTCTACCGGAGTCTCAAGGAGTACTTTCGGGAGATCGAAGACGAGCACGACTACGTCGAGATCAACAACCCCATCCTGTACGACAAAGAACTGTTCGAGCAGTCCGGCCACTGGGATCACTACCAGGACAACCTCTTTACCATGGAGGAGCACGACCGCACCTGGTGTCTCAAGCCGATGAACTGCCCGGATACGATGACCTTCTTTGCCAAAAAGAAGCGCTCTTACCGGGAACTGCCGATGCGGGTCGCCGAATTCGGCACCCTGCACCGCAACGAGATTCCGGGAGCTCTCTCCGGGCTGACTCGCGTCCGCCAGTTCGTCATCGACGACGGTCACATTTTCCTGACCGAAGATCAGATCGAGGACGAGTTCGAGATTCTCCTCGAGATGGTCGATCGGACGTACTCGATGTTCGATCTGCGCTACGACATTGAGCTGTCGACCCGGCCCGATGACTTCATGGGCGATGCCGAGATGTGGGACGACGCCGAGGATGCGCTCCGGAGTGCCCTCGAGACCAACGGCAAGGAGTACAGTGTCAACGAGGGCGATGGGGCTTTTTATGGTCCGAAGATCGACTTCCAGGTTCGCGACAGTCTGGGTCGTTCGTGGCAGTGTGCGACGCTCCAGCTCGACTTCCAGCTCCCCCAGCGGTTCGATCTCACCTACACGGCGGCCGACAACACCGAAAAGACGCCGATCGTCATCCACCGCGGGCTCGCCGGGAGTATCGAGCGGTTCTTCGCCATTCTCGTCGAGCACCTCGCGGGCGCCTTCCCGACCTGGCTGGCCCCCGAACAAGTGCGCATCATGACGATCACCGATGATGTCCACGATTACGCCTATGACGTCGCCGACATCCTCGAGAAGGAAGATATTCGGGTCGATGTCGACATCCGCAACGAAAAGATCGGCTACAAAATCCGCGAAGCCGAGACCGACAAAATCCCCTACATGCTGATCATCGGGGGCGACGAGGTCGAGGAGGGCACCGTCTCGGTGCGCACCTACGCCGAGGGGACCCGCGACAACATGACGCCCGAGGCTCTGCGTGACGAAATCGTCGACAAGATCGAGAATCGCACACTCGACGTCGACATTCAGCGCTCCAAACTCCGCGATGTCGCCGAAACCAGCGGCGACGTCGGCGAAGAGATGGAGGAGCGCGGGTACTAAATGAGGCATGACTCGACATCGGTGCCGCGGGGAACTGGAAACAGAGCCCGATGTTCGTCACAATGAGCGCGGAGTGCTAGTTTGCGTTCACCGTCTCGATGTTGGCATCTATCTCTGTGACAGGCGGGGGGGGATGCCGGACGAGACTCATTGTTACGTTTCGATGGATCGAGGTTGCGACGATGCGACACCCATACGTCAAGTGGATCGGAAGCTGTTGTCTACTGATCGGGCTGAGTCTCGGGGTGTCCGCATGCGGGGTGGCGACCGGTGGGGGCGAGTGTACGTTCAGTGAAGACTGTGCCGGCGACGAGGTCTGCTACACGGGAGGCGAGGGCCTTTCGAGTTCGGGCCAATGCGTCCAAC
>JAQCND010000446.1 GCA_028274765.1 Bradymonadaceae bacterium | reverse complement strand
TTTGGGACGTGCATGGTGGCGCCGGTGAGCACCTCCGTGTCGCCGCCGAAGGTCTTGTGTACGTCGTCGACTTCGACGGCGTATTCGGTCCCTTCGACGAGCAGATCGTCATCGGCGGCGCCCTCGATCTGGATGTCGTCCTTACGAGAGCCTCTCAGGAGCGAACGGACGCGCTCGTCGTCGCTCTCGCGGATCGCCTCCGGGGTGTCGTGGGCCACGATCTCGCCGCCGTGCAACACGGCGATCGAGTCGGCGAGCCGAAAGACCGACGCCATGTCGTGGCTGATCAGGAAGCTCGTCAACTGAAAGTCCTCGGTCGCCTCTTCGATCATGTCGTCGACGAATTCCATCATGATGGGATCGAGACCCGTGGTGGGTTCGTCGAAGAGCACGACCTCTGGATGGGTCACCAGCGCCCTCGCCAGGGAGACTCGCTTCTTCATCCCCCCCGAGAGCGTCGCCGGGTATTGTTCGAGCGCATGGCCGAGGCCGAGCGTCTCGAGGAGTTTGGTGGCTTGCTCGCGGGCCTCCCGTCGCGACATGGCCCCGTTTTCGACCAGCGGAAACGCGACGTTGTCGACGACGTTCATCGAGTCGAAGAGCGCGTAGCTCTGAAACAGCGTCCCGATGCGCTTGCGGGCGCGGTCGAGCTTGCGGCCCGATATCTCGCGGGTCGACTCTCCGAAGAGCCTGACCTCTCCCCGGTCGGGAATCATCAATCCATTCATGTGCTTGATCAGCACCGATTTCCCGGATCCGGAGTTGCCGATGACGACGGTGATCTCGCCTGGTGCGATCGACAGAGAGAGCCCCTCGAAGATCGTCTCGTCATCGAAGGACTTGTGGACGTCCTCGAGCTCGATGATCGGCTCGTCCGAATCGCTCGGCCAGGGCTCGACGTCGGGCACCAGGAGGTTGGAGCGGCGCGCTCCGTCTTCCTCGGACGCAGTGTTGCTCTCGTCCGATTCGGAGGTCGCGCCGTCGTGTGCATCGGAGGCTTCGTCCAACATATCGTTCTCCTCGAGTGGAGCGAGCGTCGGCGAGTCTCGATTTCCCCCGAACAACCCTCGCCAATCCTCCTCGAATGATCGGGCGAGCTCAAAAAAGGGGGGTTCGTTGCACTTCGGAACTCGACTTCCCACAATGGCGAATGGTGCCCTCTGCACGATGAGCCGCGTGTCTCCTCACGGGAGTGTTCTCCATGGCCGACGATGACGCCACTCTCATCGATGTTTCGGATGCGACCTTCGAGACGGACATTCTCGATCGTTCCCGCCCCGTCGTCGTGGCCTTTGTCGCCGACTGGTGCGGGCCATGTCGAGCGGTCGACTCGACGCTCACCCAGCTCGCCGACATGTACGCCGAGCATGTCGACGTGGCGCGCATCGATGTCGACCGAAGCCCCCGGACTCCCAGCAATTACGGCGTCACCTCCATTCCATCGCTGATGCTCTTTGTCGGCGGTGAAGTCGCCGGACGCGTGGCGGGCGCCGCCCCCCAACCGGAGCTTCAGCAGCTTTTCGAACGAGCACTGTTTTACGGCGACGACACGGAGACGTCGGACTCATCCCGATAGGGGACGACGCCGAATTCCGATGTTCAGAAGAAGCCCCAGAGCGGCGAGTGTCGTCAGCAGACTACTTCCGCCATAGCTCAACAGGGGAAGTGTCAGTCCGGCGACGGGGAGCAAGCCGGTCACCATCCCGAGGTTCAAGACGATATGCCAGAACAATAGTGCGGCGAGTCCAATCCCGACATGGACGCCGAAGCGATCTCGAGCCGTCTGGGAGATGTGGAGAATGCGGAGGAGGAGGGCCAAATAGAGGCCCAGCAGCAATGCCATGCCCGCGAACCCCCGTTCTTCGCCCCAGTTGGCCGCAATGAAGTCGCTCTCGTGTTCGGGGACGAATCCCTTCTGGATCTGAGTGCCCTCGCCGTAGCCCTTGCCCCAGAATCGCCCCGACCCGAAGGCGATCATCGACTGACGCACCTGCCACGACGACCCGTATTCGTCGGCGTTGAGACTCAGAAACGATCGCACGCGCTCTTTCTGATACGATTTCATCCCGAACGTCCATCCCAGCGGCAGCGCGATCAGTCCTGCGATGCCGAGAATGACGAGTCCCCGGAGCCGCACCCCCTCGAACAGCACCATGGTCATGAAGATCGCCAGCACGACGAGGGCCGTCCCCAGGTCGGGCTGTTCGAGCACCAGCACGACGCCGCTGCCGACGAGTCCGAAGGGCAACAGCAGATCTCGGAGGGCATACGGCTCTTCACGGCTCCGATCTTGGAAATATCTCGCCGTCACCAGGATCGTGGCGATCTTGAGCAACTCCGAGGGCTGGAGCAAGAACGCCCCGAAATCGAGCCATCGCTGCGATCCGTTGAGTTCCGTTCCCACCACGAGGACGGCCAGTAACAGAAGAAGTACCAACCCGTAGATGACGTAGGCCCAACGCTCGAAGATGCGGTAGTCGAACAAACACACGACGACGATGACACCGAGCCCCAGGAGGAACCAGATGCTCTGGGCAGTGTGGAAGCTCACGCCCCCGGCAGCTCGAGAGGCACTCGAGAGATTGAGAATGCCGATTCCCGTCACGGCCGCGATGAGCCCGATCAGCCCCCAGTCGATGCGCTCGAGTACGCGTTGCCACGTCTCTTGTTCGGAATTCAACTGCATGGAACGCCTCATTCGACGTCGGTCGAGAGTTCGGTGTCATGGCGCAGATCGCGCCCGATCTTGCGAGAGAGCGAGGGGCGCTTGTCGCGGTGGAGATAGCGATCGAAGATTTCGGAGGCCACGGGGGCGGCTTGTCGCCCCCCATGCCCGGCGTGTTCGAGAAAGACGGCGACCACCAACTCCGGATCGTCGCTCGGTGCGTATCCGACGAACCAGGCGTGATCGCGGAGCCGAAAGGTTTTGTCGCGATTGGGGATGCGGACTTGTTTGATCGAATGCACCTGGGCCGTTCCCGTCTTGCCGCTGATCGCGATCTCGTCGAGCCGGATGTTGTAGGCCGTTCCGCCTTCCTCGTTGACGACTCTGTGCAATCCGTCTCGCACAACTTCGAGGTCGGCATCGTCGATTTCGAGACGTTTGCGAACCTTCGGAGGAAACTCGAAGAGCTGGCGACCGTCTCCCGCCCTGACTTCCTCGAAGAGTCTCGGATAGTACACTTGGCCACCATTGGCGATGGCCCCATACGCCAGCGCCACCTGGAGGGGGCTGGTGAGCGTATCCCCCTGACCGATGATGGTGTTGAGGGCAAATCCGGGCTGATAGCCGTTGGGACTGTTCTGGCGGTGCCATTCGCGCGTTGGGACGCGACCTCGCTGCTCTTGGTTGAGCGGAAAGCCGGTGCGCTCGCCGAACCCAAACTTGGAGGCGTATTCGTGAATCGTATCGATACCGATCGTCTCGGCAAGCTTGTAGAAGTAGACATCACACGAATGCTGGATGGCCTCGCGCATGTCGACCGACCCGTGTCCCCCCCATTTCCAGCAGCGAAAGCGCGTGCCCCCAAAATGATGGGCGCCATGGCAGTCGACCTCGTCGTCCGGCTCGACAGCCCCCCGATCGAGGCCGGCGTAACTGCCCGCCACCTTGAAGACCGAGCCGGGAAAATAGGCGCGCACCGTCTTGTCGAGCATCGGCTTGAAGGGATCGTTGTCGGCACGCGTCTTTTCCATCTGTGAGAGCCGGCCCGACCAGGCGTTCGGGTTGAACGACGGTTTGCTGTACATCGCGAGTACGCTGCCATCCTCGGGATCGAGGGCGACGACGGCGCCCGAGGGGTGATCCTTGAGAGCCTGATCGACGATCATCTGGAGCTGGGCATCCAGCGTAGTGATGAGATCGCGGCCGGGGATGGCCTCGAGGCGTCGATCGGTCCCGAGCCATTTGCGACTCTCGGCTTCGTTCTGGGGAATCCCCTGGGCGTTGACGACGCGACGCTCGATGCCGGGAGACCCGCGCAAGAGAGGCTCGAAGGCCCGCTCGAGCCCCATTTGCCCGATGTAATCACCCGGTTGATAGCCTCGCTTGCGAAGCTGGTCGAGGCGCGACGGATCGGGAGCCCCCATGAAGCCGACCGTGTGCGCGAAGCGATCGTCGAGAGGGTAGTAGCGTCGAGCCTGGGTGCGGATGTCGATACCGGGCAAGCGCAGTCGGTCGGTCTCGAGGGCCGCGAGTTGATTGCGTCCGAGGTCGCGCTGCACGACGATCTCGGTGGAATCCTCTTCGATCTTCTGCAGAAGCGTCTCGACGCGATCATTCGGGAGATTGAGATGATGCTGGAGGCGCTCGAGGACACGTCGGGGCTCGTGGCGCTCGAGGATGTGGGGCCGGAGGACGACGTTGTACGACGTGCGATTGGTCGCCAGCGGGACGCCATCGCGGTCGTAGATGCGTCCGCGCGGCGGTTCCAGTTTGACCTCCTGGACGATGTTCTCGGAGCTGGTTCGGTAGTACGTGTCACCGCGCAGAATCTGGAGATACCAGAAGCGCGCCAGGAGCCCGAGGAAGACGGTGAGTACGATGAGGGTCAGCCATCGGTACCGGCCATGATAGCGCGTCAATCCCCCCCCGTCATCGCGATCCGGAATGTCG